>JAITVX010000204.1 GCA_031285575.1 Bacteroidales bacterium | reverse complement strand
GGGCGTTCTACAAGGAAACGTTCCGTATGCCCACGTTCAACGATTTATACTATACGTTTGTCGGCAACAGCAGCCTGCGCCCCGAATACGCTACTCAATACGATGCAGGCGCAACGTGGGTTTACGACCGGCCGGCCGGCTTTTTGCGCTCGGCATCCGTGCAGGCCGATGCGTATTACAACCGCGTGAAGGATAAAATTGTGGCCATGCCTTCGTCCAACCTGTTCCGCTGGACGATGATGAACCTCGGCGAGGTCGAGATAAAAGGTCTGGAAACGAATACGAATATCGGTTTCCGGCTTCCCGCAAAGGCGCTGCTGGATTTGGGGCTGAGTTACACTTTCCAGAAAGCCATCGACATTACACCCGAAGGAACGACTTACGGCGACCAGATACCCTACACGCCCCTGCACAGCGGGTCGCTAACCGCTTCGGTGCTTTGGCGTGAGTGGCAGCTCAATTACAGTTTCATCTACACCGGCGAACGTTACAGCCAGAAAGCGAACATCCCCGTAAACTACGTGCAGCCGTGGTACACACACGATCTGGCGCTGGCGTGGGAAGGAAACATCATAAAACTGCCGGTACGTCTGGCGGCGGAAGTGAACAACCTTTTGAACCAGTACTACGATGTGGTGCTCAACTTCCCGATGCCGGGCAGGAATTACCGTTTTAGCTTATCAATAAATCTTTAATAATATGAATGAAGTCTATAAATTATGGGTACTGCTGGCTATGCTTGCATTTGCCCTGTCGGGATGTCGGGATGACGACCCCGTTATTCCCGAAGAAACCGATCCGCTGCCGCCGCAAACCGTAACAGCGGTGGAAGGTTTTTACCTGCTCAACGAGGGCAACATGAACATGAACAAAGCCTCGCTCGACTATTACGATTACGCCACGGGAACGTACCGCCGCAACGTATATGGGCAGGCAAACCCAGATGCCACTTTGGGCTTGGGCGATGTAGGCAACGACATCGGCATTTACGGCTCGAAGCTCTATGCTGTCATCAACCGGTCGAACAAGGTGGAGGTGATGGACGTGAAAACCGCCAAACGGCTGAAAGTGATTGACGTGAAAAACTGCCGCAACGTAACCTTTGCCCGCGGCAAAGCCTACGTGAGCGCCTACGACGGCGAGGCACAGATTGGCGGCGCTTCGCCCGACGGGTTCATTGCCGAAATAGACACCGCCACGCTCGCCATCACGCGGACGGTGCGGGTGGGACGCCAGCCGGAGGAAATGGCCGTGGCGGGCAACAAACTGTACGTGGCCAATTCCGGCGGATACAGCCCGCCCAACTACGAACGCACCGTGTCGGTGATCGACCTGAACACATTTGTCAAAATCAGGGACATTGACGTGGCCATCAACCTGCACCGCCTGAAAGCCGATGCCTACGGCGACCTGTATGTGAGTTCGCGTGGCGATAATTTCGACATCCCTTCCAAACTGTTCGTCATCGACACCAAAACCGACGCCGTGAAGAAAACATTCGACATCGCTTGCGGCAACCTCACCATAGCGGGCGATACGGCCTACGTCATCGGCTCGGAGTTCGGCTACGCCACGTTTGACCGGACAGTTGGCTACTCCATGATCAACGTAAAGACCGAAACCCTGTTCGAAGGCAGTTTCCTGCCCCCTGCGGTCGCCGAGGCGATTAAAATGCCCTACGGGATAGCGGTTGACCCCGTTTCAGGGAACATCTACATCACCGATGCCACCGATCACGTGTCGCCGGGGATGCTGCACTGCGTGGACAGGAACGGCAATACCCTGTTCACCGGTCAAACCACGGGCGACATCCCCGCCCATTTCGCATTTGTGTATAAAAATCATTAAAACATACTAATAATGAAGAAGCACATTTTCATATTTACAGCTGCCGCAATACTGGTTGCGTGCAGTAAAGACGATCCGGAGCCGGAAAAAACGTATACAAATGGTATAACGCGTGTATTTGAGTACCTGCCAGCCCCGGGACAGTTTATTAACACCATGCCCGCGGCAACAGCCGGCGACACGCCCGAAACCATGCGAAGAAAGGCAGAAACAGCTTTAACAGGGGGCTCAATGATTAGCCTCGGCGGATTCGGCGGCTATGTGGTGTTCGGCTTCGACCATACCATCGTTAACAGGGAAGGGAATGATTTTCTTGTGAAAGGCAACGCACACGTGAACAGCGCCGAACCCGGCGTAATCATGGTATCGTATGATGTTAACGAAAACAGCCTGCCCGACGACGAATGGTACGAAATAGCAGGCTCCGAGTACAGTAAATCATCTACCATAAAGAACTACGAGACCACGTACTATAAACCCGAATTGGAACCATTGAATCCTAATGAGCCTGAATATATCCGCTGGACGGACAATCAGGGTGGAGAGGGCTGGCTCACTAAGAATAACTTCCATACCCAAACCTACTACCCTATGTGGAAAGGCGACAGCTATACGCTTAAAGGCACGTTTATGGAAGCAAACATTTACGACCAGAGCGGAAACGGCACGCTTTGGGCGAGTCCGGCAAACGGCTGGGGATATGCCGACAACTGGGTTAATACCGATGCCGGAGCGCAGATAGACATCGACTGGGCGGTTAACAGTGAAGGAAACACGGTGCATCTGAAAGGCATCGACTTTGTGAAAGTGATATGCGCCAACCGCGCCGAAGGTGGCTGGACGGGCGAAATTTCGACTGAGGTAAGCGGATTTACCGATTTAAACCTGTAAGCACATGGCAGTATATGGCTTTCAGCGTAGCACCAGCTGGATTGAATCTGAAAATAAATTAATTATAAATCAATAAAAACAAAACTATGAAAAAATTATTTCTTCCTTTTGCAATTTTAGTGGCAACCATTTCTATAACAGGTTGCGATGAAAACGAGCATGAACAGCAGCCTCCACAGGCTGTAATTGAAAATTCATCAGAGGTAACATCCATAGCGCAGGGCGAGAGTGTTACGCTCGGGGCTAACGTAATAAGCTCTCTGGAAACTACCATTGAGTGGATGGTTAATGGGCAGCCGGTTGCAGGCGCTATCGGTAAAACGTTCGAGTTTACGGGCAACCAAACCGGAGAGCATGTTATTACGCTGAACGTAACGAACAAAGACGGGCAGGTTTCCGATCAGACCACCATAACCGTATATTATCAGATTGACTTTGAAGCCTCAAGTGTACTGCCTTATGTGGCAACTGCCAATAGCGGTTCGGGCGTTTTTGACGGAGGGTATATTGACGAAGTCAGTGGATTAAAAATGCCGGCTTCCGTAAATTCCGAGTGGGGTTCATGGTCGGGCATCGCCATTTCGCAGTATAACGACATGGCTACCGAAGGCTATGCCAACCAGTTGAGCGCATACTACAAAGATGGTTCTTCTGGATTTGGCGGATACGACGGTTCAAAAACATTCACCGTTAGCTACAGTGGTCAGATTTCATTTGAAGATGACGCCACAGAGGGCGCCTTCTATCATTTTTGGGTAACCAACAGTACCTACGCCGCATTGTCGATGAAGAACGGCGATGCTTTTTCCAAAAAATTTGAACTGGGCGACTGGTTCAAGCTAATCATCACAGCAGAAGATAAAGACGGCAATCCTACCGGAACGTCCGTAGAGTTTTATCTGGCCGACTTCCGCACTGCTACTTCACCCGGCATTCTTACCGAATGGGCGCAGGTTGACCTCACGCCGCTGGGAAGCCATGTGCATACGGTTAAATTCGACCTGCAAAGCAGCGATACTGGTGAGTGGGGAATGAATACCCCTGCTTATTTCTGTTTCGATAACATTGCATTTCTGAAATAAAACATTCGCCGGCGCCATTCCGGTTGGCTTTCTAATCGGGTTTATCCTGATTATATCAATAATCAGGATAAACCCATAAATAACCGTTAAAAACAATTTTTTAATCGAATTTAATTATATACATTCGCGGCTGTTACAATACAAAAAAAATGTTTCACAATTAAAATACAAACAAAATGGCTGTAAAATATTCCGTAAACGAAAGGGGTAATCCGTTAAAGCCGGAAGCCCCTAAAAAATGGTATGCCAACGCTAAAAGCGCAGGCGAACTCACTTTTAAGAAATTGAGCAAAGAGATTTCAGAAGGCTCCACTACCGTAAGCGACACCGATGTATTGGCTGTGTTGAACGACCTGACCAAAATCCTGCGCCGCCACCTCGAAAACGGCGAGATTGTTCGCTTCGGCGATTTCGGTTCGTTCCAAATCTCCATAGGCAGCGAGGGCGCCGAAACCGAAACCAAATTCAACGCCTCCCTGATTAAAACCAAAAAGGTGGCTTTCCGTCCGGGCGTTGACCTCAAAGAAATGCTGAATAATCTGAAGTTTGAAAAGGTATAATCCTTTTGCTGAAAACGAGTACTCATTTTGTCTGAAATGAGTACTCGTTTTTGGTAAAGTGAGTACTGGTTTTTAACAGTATCAGTAATAAAAAATTAAAGAAAGATGAAATCTGTTATAAGTTTAATAATATGCAGCTGTGTACTCATATTAGCAGCATGCGATAAGACAGAACCATGGCCAAGCCCACCAGACCCAAATCCAGATCCAATCGTCGGGTATCCGAAGGGAACTCCAACTCCGGAGCCACAGAACCTCGATAATCTTAATCAATATGTTGTAAAGGGTACGGATTGGAAACAATTTGTAAAGGACAAGACACAATTTGTACTTGGCGAAGCAGAATCCGAATCTTTCGGAATGTATCAAAAATGGCCATGGAGCACTGCTTTTATTCGCTACAAACAATCCTACGGAACGTTTCCGGCAATTGACGGCTCTACTGTACTCATACCAATGGCGGCAGAATTTGTCTGGCAATTTACAGAATTGAGTGATACTCTACCGTACCAATGGAAGAGTGAAACATTGGGGTTCCTTAATTTTTCTACTACTCCGGGCGCGTACAATAAAATTATTAACGGCGGAACAACAAGTGGCGTGGTAAGCAAACAAATATCCATGAATACATTAATAGAAGAATATCATTTCAACAAACGTCCGGATATCGTCCTTGCAACATATCCGTCAACTGCTGAGTTAAATATGGCTTCAAGAGCAGGGATAGAGCTGATAATAAAGCCTGTATGCTATGATTCGTTTGTGTTTATTACGCACAAGGATAATCCGGTGGAGAGCCTGACCGTTGAACAGATTCAAAAAATATACAGCGGCAAGATCACGAACTGGAAAGAAGTGGGCGGTAACAATTCGGAAATTATAGCTTACCAGCGTGAACCCAAATCAGGAAGTCAAACAGCAATGGAAGAAATGGTTATGAAAGGCGTATCTATGATAAAACCGCCAACGGAAAGAGTTCCGGTAGGAATGGGAATGTTGATTGATGAAGTATCCTATTATAAAAACAATACTATGAGTTTGGGATATACTTATAAATATTACATAGACAGGCTGTACGAAAATCCCGATATTAAAATATTAAAAGTTGACGGTATAATGCCCTCCGATGAAAATGTGAGAAATAACAGTTATGCCTTTGTTACTCCGTATAACGCTGTAATACGTTCAACAGATATAGACGAAGTGGGAGGAAGATTCTTAAACTGGATATTATCGGACGAAGGGCAGGCATCTGTTTCACAAGCCGGATATGTAAGTATTAATAGCCTTTAATTGAAAAGTACCGGAGAGTTTTGAAAGCCGCCGTTCTCCCTCAAAAAAAGGTATCGTTTTGCATTAAGCAGGAATACGGTATCAAAACAAATTTATCCTGAATATTCAACAGGTTTAAAGTAAAAAGTATTTATTTTGTTTTTTAATTCAAACCGGAATTAATTAATTGTCGTTTATAAACAGGTAATAAATTTAAATGAGTAAAGTCTTAATAATAGGAGCAGGAGGTGTTGGCAGGGTAGTAGCCAGCAAATGCGCCGGCAATATCGGGGTTTTTTCTGAAATAATGCTGGCCAGTCGTACAAAATCGAAATGCGACGTAATAGCAAAAGAAGTAGGTAAAGGCAGGATACAAACAGCACAGGTTGATGCCGACAACGTGCATGAAGTAGTTGAACTTATCAACAAATTCAACCCCGATATAGTTATAAATGTGGCATTACCTTATCAAGACCTGCCAATTATGGATGCCTGCCTCGAAACAGGAGTAAACTACCTTGATACGGCAAACTACGAACCTAAAAATGTAGCCAAGTTTGAATACAGTTGGCAATGGGCATACCACAACCGTTTTAAGGAAAAAGGAATAATGGCCGTTCTAGGATGCGGATTTGATCCGGGAGTAACAAATATTTATACAGCTTATGCGGCAAAACACCATTTCGATGAAATACGCTATCTCGATATTGTTGACTGTAATGGCGGCGATCATGGTAGGGCATTTGCAACCAACTTTAATCCCGAAATAAATATTAGGGAAATAACCCAAAAAGGCAGGTACTGGCAAAATGGAGAATGGGTTGAAACTAATCCTTTTGAAATTAAAAAGACACTTACATATCCAAACATAGGAGCTCGTAATTCTTATGTTTTGTTCCACGAAGAATTGGAGTCGCTGGTGAAAAATTTCCCAACATTAAAACAAGCCCGCTTTTGGATGACTTTTGGCGACGAATACTTAACACACCTTCGCGTAATTCAAAATATAGGTATGTCCCGAATCGATCCGGTTAAATTTAAAGGTATAGATATAATACCTATTGAATTTCTGAAAACAGTTCTTCCAAACCCCGGCGATTTGGGCGAAAATTACACAGGAGAAACCTCTATCGGTTGCCGTATAAAAGGAATAAGAAACGGGAGAGAACAAACCTGTTATATTTGGAACAACTGTAGTCATCAGACAGCTTACAAGGAAACAGGCACACAAGGAGTTTCATACACAACGGGAGTTCCGGCCATGCTGGGCGCCATGATGGTACTTACAGGGAAATGGGGCGGTAAAGGCGTATTTAATGTAGAAGAATTCGATCCAGATCCATTCATGGAAAGAATCGGAGAGTATGGCCTGCCATGGAACGAGGTTTTTGATATTGATTTGGAATTATAATGTATCAAATTATTTACAATACCGTTTGAATATAAAATAATATCTTTTACATTTGGGTATATCCATTGAAGATTAGTTTGTTTTAACATGAACATCCTAAACATTCATAATTTCCCGAGAAGCGGTATTATGGTTCGCTCCTGATGAAAAAGGCAGGAGCATGTAAATTAAATCAATTACTTAGCGTGATTGAAAATGTCCTTTTGAAAACAGAGTATATTATTTAATAGAACAATAATTTACAGAATATGCAAATAAAAACTATTTTAATGTCAGTTTCTGGGGGTAAATCCCTCTCCTTTAGGCGAAGACTTCAGTATATTTTCGTATTTTTGAAATAAAAAATGCAACATTATCGCCATACGAGCCACACGACCTATGACTGTAAGTATCATGTTGTCTGGATAACGAAATAC
>JAITVX010000194.1 GCA_031285575.1 Bacteroidales bacterium | reverse complement strand
CACCGAACCACCATCCTACGGCAGTGAAGGTTAGGTATATTATGCTGTCGATAATCATGATGATTGTTTCGGCGGTTACGAGTTCGCGGTTTTCATCCATTATCATCAGGTGCTGGTATCTCATCATAATGTTCATACACTTGTAGCCGTAATGGTGTTAAAGGGCTTAAATTCCACCATCCTGCCAAAGATAAACGTGCAGCGTCCTTGAATTTATTGTATAATTTGCCACTGTTTATCAATGAGGTTGGATGGATAGTTACTCATAACCTATGTCCTGGTAGCCATAAAGCCATAAAAGATATCCAATCAATCAACTGATTAAACATACTGTACTTTATTCGACATAATTCAAAACAGCTTCTAAATATATTTTTACACATCATGACAACACGCAGGCAAGGGCTGCAAGGCTTACTCGTGCACCTTCTGCTTTAAGTATTTCACTGGCACACGATTCCATTGTTGCACCGGTCGTTATTACGTCATCAACAAGCAGAACATGTTTCCCGGCAAACAACTCCGGTTTCTTCACAATAAAAGCCTCGTTAACGTTACTCCATCTTTCTGTTTTTGTATATTTTGTTTGTGTTGATGTTGCTGCTCGGCGTTCAACTGCGTTTGTAACAACCGGTAAACAGGATGCTTCCGAAATACCCGCCGATATCATTTCGCTTTGGTTAAATCCGCGTGCTCTCTTTCTTGACTTATGTAAAGGTATGGGGACAATAAAGTCGATGTTATCAAGAAATCCGGAGGCTTTAAGCGACAAACCGTAAATTTTACCAAGTTCATACCCAACCTCTTTCACACCGTCGTATTTCAGGCAGTGTACTAATTTTCTAATCCTGCTTCCTTTGTTGAAATATGAGAAGGCAGCAGCAGATTCTATATTGCAACGTCCCCAGAACATCTGCATTACTGGGTTATCTTTTATGGTATGAAAATTTGTCCGT
Organism: Bacteroidales bacterium; assembly: GCA_031285575.1. Classification (GTDB taxonomy): domain Bacteria; phylum Bacteroidota; class Bacteroidia; order Bacteroidales; family VadinHA17; genus LD21. The sequence goes on along the minus strand of JAITVX010000194.1, from coordinate 3,766 downwards.
GGAATAACTACGTAACATTCGGTGCAGATTAAATGCTCATTTCGGAGCAGATGATTACCACAGCCATAACAAATACGTGGAAAAAGCAGACTCGAAAAATCATCCCATAAATCTTTCAGCCAGTTCATGTAGCGTTTTGGCAACTTAAATCAAAGCCTTACTCTCTTGCCTATATTACCGGCTGTTTCCGCCAGTTCTTCGGGTGTAAGTTTCAGTTTGGGGTTTCCGAAGTTGAGGTCGTTCATGCTATCCATTGGTACAAGATGTATGTGCGCATGAGGAACTTCAAGGCCAATAACAGCAACTCCCACCCTGTTACACGGACAGGCTTCTTTTATGGCTACCGCTATTTTTTTTGCAAAAACCATCATTCCGGCAAGATATTCGTCATCGATATCAAACAGATAATCTGTTTCCTGCCTGGGCACAACCAGCGTATGGCCTTTTTTAAGCGGATTTATATCGAGAAATGCAAAATAATGGTCGTCTTCAGCCACTTTATGACAGGGGATTTCGCCGTTCATTATTTTTGTAAAAATTGTAGCCATGGCTTATATCAATATTTCAAGTATTTCAAAAAAAACTGTTCCGGAAGGAACCTTTACCTGAACAACATCGCCGACTTTTTTACCGATTATTCCCTGGGCAATTGGCGAATTAACAGCTATTTTGCCCTGCTTCATATTTGCTTCGCTTTCAGAAACAAGCTGATATTCGTTAACCATACTGTTCGACATGTTTTTTATCCTGACTCTGTTCAGTATTCTTACCACCGATGTGTCGATCCTGCTTTCATCAATAATTCTTGATTTTGCAACAAGATCTTCCAACTTGCTTATCTTCATTTCAAGCATTCCCTGTGCTTCCTTTGCAGCTGAATATTCGGCATTTTCCGAAAGATCGCCCTTGTCTCTTGCTTCCGCAATCTGTTTTGATATTGACGGACGTTCAACTGTTCTGAGTTGCTCAAGTTCATTCCGGAGCCTTTGCAGGCCTTCTTCTGTCATGTAGTTTACTTCTGCCATTTTTTCATAATATTAAAAAAACAAGAAGAATTCCGGCGTGTACCGGAACCCTTCACCACAAAGATATAAAATTTGCATTTAAAGATACAAATAAAAGTATGCCATAATATTAATTATGTGTTTTTTCGTGCAATTGTATCGTAAGTTGCTGCGCTGCGAAAGATGATACGGTTCTATCAGGTATGCCGTATTAATGTTAAACCTGCGATTTGGAATCTGTGTCTTTTTTGGCTACAACTATTGCTGCAATCATGGCGGCAAGCAGAAGTAGCGAAATTACTTCAAACGGAAGTATAAAGCCGTCTTTTTCAAACGACAGAAGGCTTTTTCCTATAAGTTGCATGTTGACATCGGCTTCGGCTTGCGGTGTAGCCGTAAAATTGTGCCCAAGTATTGCTGTAATGCAGAGTATGACGCCCGCCACGGCTGCTAAAGCGGCAAAGGCTGTCTTTTTCAGTTCAACGGGTTCAAACCGGTGGTTTATGTGGCTTGTAAGAAGAATGGAAAATATGATAAGCGCAACTATACCGCCTGCATACAGGGTAAGCTGCACGGCGGCAATAAACTGATAGTTGAGCATAAAGTAAAGCCCCGCTGTGGAAACCATAACTGTCAGCAGAAATATTGCAGCCCTCAGTATTCGCCTCGAAGTAACCGTGAGGATTGAGAATATAACAATTATTGTCGAAAAAACAAAAAACATTACCTGGTTGCCTGTCATCATTCTACTCCTTTCATTAATTGTGAGCCGGGTTTATTTAAGGTCTTAACAAGTGTGGCGCGGTTAAAAACGGCATGTTCAAATTTCTGCGAAAAGGCCAGGGCGCTCGACGGGCATGCTTTTATGCACAAACCGCAAAATGCGCACATGTCCATACGGTAAACGTGCCGGTCTATTATTCGCTTTTTTTTGCCGTCGTTGCCGGTAACTGTTCCTGAAACTACGTCAATTGTGCCGTTGGGGCAGTTTATGGCGCAGATGCCGCAGCCGGTGCATTTATGTTCGTTGTTTTCGTTATGCGGCATTATCACTTCGCCTTTAAACCGCTCGAACATCGCAAGGGTGTGCCTGTTGTTGGGGTATTTCTGTGTAACAATTTTTCCCGGACTGAAAAAATACCGGTTTGTAACGCTCATCCCCCTTAGAAGCGAAGCTACTCCGGCAATTATATCTTTGAAGTACTGTATTATGCTGTTCATCCGTTACTGATGTTCAAATTTATGCAAAGATGCAATTATTTATAGAATCATGAAATTGTTTACTGTTATTTGCCTGTTGCCCGGTAGCTGTGTTCGGTGAGCCACTGGTCGAATACCGGCCGGCCGAAGAACATCTCGGATATTTCGTTGCCTTTCGCGCGAAGGTCGGTGTCGGTGAAGTGTTCGGGGTAGAGTATTTTTCCTACGTACCAGCTGTTAACAAGCACCGTTTCGTAGTTAACCGAATAGTTGTTGTAGGGCAGCAGGGTATATATGTTCCCGTTTTTTACTGCCTTCAGGTTGTCGAGCCCGCGGCCGGTCCTCAGGTCGCCGAGTGCGGGGCGGAGACCCGATTCGTCGATAAAAATAACGTCGGGGTTCCACATCAGCAGCTGTTCGCGGTCGATGTATGTTCCCTTTACGTGCGATATGACGCTTTTGTCGAGCGCCGAGGCCACGTTTGCCGAGTTGGTGAACGTGAACGGCGGAAAGTATGGCTGCGTGGAGGTGATTCCTTTTGCGCCGCTGTACGATACTCCGCCTATGTATGCGGCAGGCCGGCTGCCGGCGGGGATGCCGGCGGTGCGTTCGTCGAGTTCGCGTATCATCGACTGCATGAAGGCTGCGAGGCTGTCGGCTCTTTCCCGGCGGCCAAGCACTTCACCTATGAGCCGCAGCGACGCATACAGCGTGTCGCGTGCTCCGGTTGCCATTTCGGGGCACGCGAGGGCGACAACCGGTATGCCTGTTTTCTTCTGAAGGGCGTCGGCATCGCCAACGGTGGTGTATGATGTAAAGATAACGTCGGGGCGCACGTTGAGTATCATCTCGGCGTCGCCGCCCATGGCGGGGCCTATAACCGGCAGCGCCTGCAGATGCGGGTAGGGTGTGAGGTATGGCCGCGGGTTGCGTGCGTCGCCGTCTTCGATGCCTGCTATCAGGCCTGATGCGCCCATGTAGAGGAGCAGGCGGAGCGTGCCGGCCCGTATGCCAACGATGCGCTGAACGTTGAGCGGAACGGTTACCTGCCTGCCGAGCATGTCTTTTACCTCGGCGGTGCCCGCAGCGGTGCGCTCGATGCTGCTGCAGCCGCAGGCAATGGCCGTTAGCGTGGCGGCAAGCAGTATGGCGGGGGTGTTTCTTTTTGTCTGAATCATGGTTTTCGGGTATTAAAAGGTTTCACAGCGTTGTGAAAGTGTGCCAACGGCTGTCGGGAGGGTTTCACAGGGTTGTGAAAGCGTGCCAACGGCTGCTGTGAGGGTTTCACAGTGTTGTGAAAGCGTGCCAACGGCTGTTGTGAGGGTTTCACAGTGTTGTGAAAGTGTGCCGGCGGTTGTTGTGAGGGTTTCACGGGGTTGTGAAAGCGTGCCGGCGGCGGCGGTCTGTTTCAACATGCGTCAGAATTTAAGTGCCATTTTTAGTGAAACGAGCCTTCCGGGCGACAGCAGTTCCTGCGTTTGCATGTGCTGGTTGTCGAACACGTCCTGAATGTCGAGCATGGCCGACAGGTTTTGCGTAATGCTGCGCGACAGCTGAATGTC
>JAITVX010000164.1 GCA_031285575.1 Bacteroidales bacterium | reverse complement strand
TCAAACTTGAAATCAATGAGAAGGTCTATCTCCTCCTGTGTCAGGTAGCCTCTGGGAACTTCCTCGTAGCGCAGCTTGTACTCGCGGAACGGATTTTTGAAAATCCAGTCCTTGTTGATACCCAACTCAACAATGTGCCGGAATTTTTTCAGGATAGTTGTAACCGTGTTGTGGGCATAATCGTATTGTGAATACAGGTAGGCTTCCAAATCGCTGATGAATTGGCAATCGACTTCTTTGAGCGGAATGTCGCTCAGATTGTATTTGTACTGGAGAAAATCGGCTACCTGCTCGCGAACCTTGAGATAACTGTTATAGTTCGCTTGGCAGATATTAACGCCTATCAGGTCTTTCCGTTCCCTGTTATGGTGGTCGAACAGTTCAAGCAGGGTCTGATGCTTCTGTTCGATACCCAGAAAGACGTTTTTGACTTTTTCGGCGGTAACGTAGTTGTCCCGCTCCTGCAACTCACGATATATCCGGTATATCGCCGCTTTGGTGTTGTCGATAAGCGCATTGATCCGGACGGCTTCCGCCGTCCGTCCGGTCGCTTTACTCGTCTTCACATCCCAACATTTGGGACTCACATCGCATTTCATACAGAACCGCACTTCCTGACCGTCCACGGTTACGCGGCAGTAGAGCGGAATCGTCCCGTTGGATTTCTGTTTGTCTCTTTTTAAGAAGAAGAGAACTTTGAATGTACTTCTTTTCATAAAATACTCATTTTTTAAGATGTTACAAAATTACGTTGTTTATCTCAAAATGAGTTTTATGCAATATGGACAATATTAGACAGTTACGAGCCAATTTCGGCCTTTTCATATCTCTTTTTGACCCGCTTTTTCAAGGGGTACGAATTGGGTTACAAACTCCGTCCTAAAACGTCCTTTTCTTGTCTTTTCACAAAGACCAAAACAAAAGAGTTTTTCGCTTACTTGCCTGTTATTGAGAACTTTTTCCTACTTTTGTCCCTGCAAGTCTGCATGTGCAGATTTTTGGATTAAATACTACATGGGTATTTATTTGTATTTCCCGAAGAAATACGGACGTTTTTTCAATACCGGGTCTATGTCGAAGTAGCGTACATTAAAAAAGTCGGTGTTTGTTCCGAGGCTGCCAATCAGTTTGTCGGTGTCAACAGCCTGGCTGTTGTTTTCTGTTTTCATTGCCGGCCACAGGTTCAGTTACGTACGGGTTCCTTCCGACGAAATAACGGTTATTTTGTACAGAGGGCTGCTTGCTGCGAGGCGCATACGGTCTGCGTCGGGCATGTCGAAGGCCCACGATTCGAAGGGGATGAATGTGAAGTATGAAACGTACCGTATTACAAGCTCAGGATCGTATCCGGCAAGCTGGCCGGCATTGCCGTGAAGCGTGTATGTTTTTTCTTTTTTGACTATTGAAAAGGAGGCGGCCGTATCGTGCATGTTTTCAAACCTGATGGAGCTTATTTCGGAGGGAAGCATGTTGAATATGGCGTGGGGCTGCCAGAACTGCGGCTTTATGTTAAATGCCGGGCCTATGTTTGTTTCGTAGCCCGGAACGTGCACTATAAACGGTTTCGTGCTTTTTTTTACTTTCATAATATTTCCGTAGGTGTTCGATGCGGTTTTATATACCATTATCGATTTCAGCATTTTCCGGCCTTCATAAACCTTTACGGCTACGGGCTCCGCTTCGCGGTCTGTTATTTCGGCTTTAAATATTTCGGGCGATACCGGCGATTTTATTTTTGCTTCGGTCAATATCCGTATTATGAAGTTTACGGCTCCCCTGCGGGCTTCGGTTTGTCCGTTTATTAGCCATACGCCGGCCGATTTTTCGAGGGTAAGGCGTTCGTTTCCCTGCGAGAGTTCTATTCTGGTGATTTCTTTTTCGGGGGTTGCATGAAACTCGCTGTTTGATTTCCCGAATGGCGACCTCGAGTGCATAATAAGCATTGCCGCAGTAATGGCGACGGCGGCTGTTATGGCAATGGCTTTTTTCATTTTTCAGGCTTTTGCATATTTCCGTTTGCGCATGTATCCGAACAGGAGACCCGCCAGCAGCAACAGTATCAGCGGCCCGGCTGTGTTGATAACCTGCCATTTTACCTTTTCGTTCCTTACCCTGGCCTGGTTCAGGAGCCGTTGCTTCAGTTCGCGCGACCGCAGTTCCATTATACCGCTGTCGTCAACAAGCCAGTTGATGCAGTTGACGATAAAGTCTTTGTTGCCGAAAACCTGACCGGTATATTTATCTACTCCAAGGCGCAGCGGTGTTTCGTGCCCGCCGGCGTGGCTTACTTCGTTTCTTATTATGTCGGCGTCGGCTACAACTATCATTTTGGTGCCGGCGCTCCGGTCGAGGAACCTGAAGCTGCTGTTGCCCGATATCATTGCCACGGGCCTGTTGCTGAACGCCGAGCGGAACTTCCCTTCGAGCAGAACGGCAACAGGAAGGTTCTGCCTGTTAAACTCGCTTTCGGAGGGTATGGTTTCGGCTTCTTTAAGGCTTATTACAACGGGGGGCGATATGGTTCTGGTAAACTGCGACGTGTGCAGGAGCGTCTGTTTGCGTATTGCCCCGTCGAGCCCCACGGTGTCGATATAGTTCACAAATTCGCCTTTTACCCTGTTCAGGTTTCGTGTTACCGGGTGATTGCCCGATGCTGAAAGCAGCGGGTAGTAAACCCACGGAGCCGGCACTACCTGCTGGCGTGCACCTCCCGACATTACCATGAGCCGTATGGCCTGGCATTCGATATCCTGAACTATGAGCGGGTTTATCCTTGCGCCGTATGCGAAAAGCATGTCTTCGAGGTTAAGCGGCCTGTACATGCCCAGTGTTGAGCCTGTGGCAAGGCTGTCGGCATTGACCGATACTTCTTCGCAGAGCCACAGAACCTTTCCGCCGTGCATGATGTACTGGTCGAGCACCAGCTTGTCGGCTTCGCTGAAGCTGTTTTCGGGGCCTGCTACTATAACTGCCGAGTAGCTGTCGAGAACTCCGGGGTTGCCGTTTATTATGCCCCTGTCAATGGTAAAAAACCTTGCAAGGCTCATTGTTATGTCGGCGGTTTCTATTTCCGGAAGCTCGCCGTGCCCTTCTATAAACGCCACTTTGTAAATGGTGTCGGCGTCGATGGTTTTTATTGTCTGAATAAGGTTGTATTCGAGCCCTTCCTGTGAGTGGAGTATGTTCTGTTCGTATGGAACAGCCTGGTTGTTGTTGAGGAAGTTAACGGCTATTTCTGTTCCGTTCGAGTTCAGTATCATTCCGGGGAAAATCATTTTCATCGATGTTCCGCCTTCTTCATCTCTGGCCTGTATGTTGAATGGCACAAGGCCCTTGTCGATCAGATACCGGTGCTGCTGCTCGCGCTGCTGTGCGTCGGTGGTTTCGTATGGGTTGATAAACTCATAGTCTATTTTGCGGCGCGATGCTATGTGGAACTCGTCGAGCGATTCGCGCACGGAGCGTTTCAGGCGTTTCAACGGAACGGGCATGTCGCCGTCGAGATATACCTGTATGAAGATGTCGTTTTTCAGCCCGGCCAGTATTTCTTTTGTGGGCTCCGAAAGGGTGTAGCGTTTGTCTTCAGTAAGGTCAAGCCTTAAACTGAACATTGCTGAAACTGCGGCGGCAAGCGCCACGGCCGATGCAATGCCGGTGAATTCCATCCAGCTTTTAAGCCTTGCGTTTTTATTGCCATCTGGTTTTTTCATGCCTGTTCAGTTTTTTGTTTTCCATGTGCGGGTAAGCAGTGCCAGCCGTGTAGCTTCATTAAAAATTACTATTACGGCCGCGAACCATGCAACATCGCCAATGTCGATAACGCCGCGGCTCATCGACCTGTAGTGTTCATTAATGCCAAGGCCGGCAACCGTTTCGCCAATATTTTGCAGCACCGGGAGGCTGGCTGCCGCATCGAACCCGGCAAACATTGCGAAGCATATCAGAACGGCTGCTATGAAGGCGATAACCTGGCTGTCGGTAAGCGACGAGGCGAAAACGCCTGCGGCAGCATACACCGCCGCCAGGAAAAACAGCCCCACGTACGAGCCTGCCGTACCACCGCTGTCGATATTGCCGGGCACGTCGCCAAGGCTGTATATCGACGCATAGTAAACGGCTCCGGGCAGCAGCGCCAGCAGCACCAGGGCAACGGAGGCAAGGTATTTTCCCCATATAATTCCGCGCTCGGTAACGGGGCGCGAAAAAACAAGTTCGATTGTTCCCAGGCGCTTTTCTTCGGCAAACATTTTCATTGTAACCGCGGGTACGAGAAACAGGAATATCCATGGCGACAGCACAAACAGCGTGTCGAGCCCGGCATAGCCGTTGTCGAACACGTTCCACTCGCCGGGGAATATCCACATAAAAAGCGAGTTTACAGACAGATAAACGGCAATAACCATATATCCCGTAAAACCGCTGAAAAAACCTGCTATTTCTTTTTTGAATATTGCAAACATTTCAAGGTATTGATTTAAGTAAACCGTCGGCGCAATTTAGCGCTGTTTCGGTGAAATGCAAAACGGCCCTGGTTTTTTATCATGGTATAAAGGTGCTCATTACTGTTCCCCATGGCCCGGCTTCGCCTTTCGTGTTTTCGTATCGCAGGCAGAAAAACACTTCGCAGCCGCTCATGCCCGTAAACTGAAACCTGTGTGCGCGGCGCCTTGTAAACAGCGAATGCGGCAGTTCTTCGCCGATAACGGGCCTCTTTGCAAGGCTGAACCTGTCGCACTCGGCCGATGCGCCCATTATGCCGTAGTAAATCCTCACGCCATGTTCGGAGGCGCCTGTTTTCCGGTTGTCAAGTGGGTGTATGTTGCGTATTGCAACCATCGACCGTGCAGGAAACCACAGTTCGCCGGCGGCCTGAACCATAGGCGCTGCAATTACCGACAGTGTGTCATCGCCCGGCTTCAGCCCCAGGGCAACCATATCTTTTCCTGCAAGTGGCGGGATGAAAAAATATCTTTTCTTTATGTTGCGCATTGCAGCTGCAAGTGATTTCATGTTGCTGCCAATACGGGCATTTACAACGGCAGTCCTGTCGTGCTTGGGTATGGATGTGTCGGCCACAACGGCATCAAGCATTGCCGCCAAAATATTTACCTCCGTTTCGGGAATATTGAATTTTACCATGTTCGCCTTCAGATATGACGCCCAGTTCAATGCCATATCAATGCGTTCATGCCTTTTTGAAGGCATCCAGTCTGAATATTTCATAAGTACGCATGTTTTTACATTATTTTATTTACCGGCAAATAAAATTTATTTATGATATGTTTTTATATTTATATCATATTTTTTTACGATTATATGATATATATACATAAAAATATGATTTCATAAACTGTTTTTATTATATCTTTCTGCTGCTGTATGGCTTCATAAATAAAATTTATCATACCTTTCTGCATATGTATGATATCATAAGTAAAAATTATAATGCCTTTTTTACGTTATATGATATTTTTAATATTACATGCTGTTACACCGTGCTGCAAATAAGATGCATTTCAATGCGTGTTCTGTTAGCGGTTACCAGTGCGTAATTTTATTCAAAAAGAAAGGGAATATTACTGCAGGATATCATATTTTTGCCGGAAAATGAGAATAACATGGTTCCCGGTGTTTTTTTTAACCTGCCGGCCAGCTAATGTAAATTAAATATTTTAACCAGCATCCCGATGCCATGTAATGCAATGTTTGCCGACATCATCCTGCCTTTTGCCGTTAAGGGGAAGTTTACCTATAAGGTTCCCGAGGCGCTGGCCGGTCGGTTATGCGCCGGCATGAGGGTGGCCGTGCCTTTTGGCGGCAGCCGCATCTGCAGCGGTATTGTGTATGAGTTGCACAGCCGCCAGCCAGGCATTGGCAATATAAAGTTCATCGAGGCAATTGCCGACAGTACTCCGGTGGTAAATGAAGTTCAGCTGAAGCTGTGGACGTGGATGTCGGAATACTACATGTGCTGCGAAGGCGAGGTGATGAAAGCCGCATTGCCGCCGCTGGCCAGCTTCGACGGCTACCGCCCGCGGTTTGAAACATACGCCGCACTTGCCGGAAGCTATTCTGAAAATGAGCTGAACGACATACTCGATTCGCTTGCGAAAGCCCCCCGTCAGCAGCAGCTGCTTATGAGCTACATGTCGCTGTCGGGCTGTGCTGTGGAGGCTGTGCCTGTCGGTAAGGCGCGGCTGCTTGCCGAATCGGGAGCTTCGCCGGCAGCGTTCAACGCCCTTGTTGCAAAGGGCATACTGACGCAGCGCAGCGTGCAGGTTTCGAGAGGCGCCGGCGAAAGCAATGATGTTGAGCCGCCAAGCAGCCTAAGCCCTGCACAGGCACAGGCATGTAATTCGATTAAAAAGAATTTCGCCACAAATGATATTGCACTGCTGCACGGCGTTACGTCGAGCGGCAAAACGGAGATATACCTGCATCTTATTGCTAATCAGATTGCCAGTGGCAAACAGGCGCTTTACCTTTTGCCTGAAATTGCCCTTACGGCGCAGATTATCCACCGGCTAAAGAGGCACTTTGGCGAGCTTGCAGGCGTTTACCATTCGCGGCTCAACGATTCGGAAAAGGTTGAAATATGGCAAAAGGTTGCCTGCAACGAGCCCGGCGGCTACCGGGTTATTCTGGGTGTGCGTTCTTCCGTATTCCTTCCGTTTGCCAGCCTTGGGCTTGTTATTGTTGACGAAGAGCACGACGGCTCGTACAAGCAGTATGACCCCGCACCGCGCTACCATGCACGCGACACGGCCATTATGCTTGCAAGGCTTGCCGGTGCTGAAACGGTGCTCGGCTCGGCAACACCTTCAATAGAGAGCTATCACAACGCCATAACAGGCAAGTATGGGCTTGTTGAACTCAAAGAACGCTACGGGGCGGTTAAGCTTCCGGAAATGATTGTTGCCGACACCCGCGAGGCATACCGCAAACGGCGGATGGTTTCGCACTTTACGCCCGAACTGCTAAGCGCAATGGATGCTGCGCTGGGGCGAAACGAACAGGTGATACTGTTTCAGAACCGCCGCGGCTTTTCGCCATATATTGAATGTTCCGAGTGCGGCTGGGTGCCGGTATGCAGCCACTGCGCGGTAAACCTTACGTATCACAAATCGGCCGGCCGGCTTGTATGCCATTACTGCGGATACAGCCTCGACGTGCCTTCGTCGTGCGGCAACTGCGGTTCGCCGGCGCTGGCCACACGCGGCTTCGGCACCGAGAAGATTGAAGACGAGATAAAGATTGTATTCCCAGCGGCACGTGTTGCCCGGCTCGACCAGGACACAACGCGGGGCAAAAATTCGTTCGACAGGATAATACGCGATTTTGAAAGCAGGCGCATAGACATTATGATAGGTACGCAGATGATTTCAAAAGGTCTCGACTTTGAAAACCTCACCGTGGTTGGAGTTCTTAATGCCGACAACCTTTTGCACTTTCCAGATTTCAGGGCGCATGAAAGAAGCTTCCAGTCGCTCGAGCAGGTAAGCGGCAGGGCCGGAAGGCGGAAAAGCCAGGGCAGGGTTGTGATACAGACATCCGACTCTGCAAACAGCGTGGTAAGGCTTGTATGCGGGCACGATTATGAAAACATGTTCCGTATGCAGATTGAAGAACGTGAGGCATTCAACTACCCGCCCTTTTGCCGTATAATAAAAATAGTTGTAAGACATAAAGACCTTGCACTCCTTAACCACCATGCCGGGCTGCTTGGCGCGGAACTGAAGAATCTGTTTGGCCGGAGGGTGCTTGGGCCTGAATTTCCGGTTATACCCAAGGTTAATTTATGGCACATAAAAACAATAATGATTAAGATTGAAGCCGGAAAGCCTCTTGCAACGGCCAAACAGATGACAGCCGCTGCAATTGCAAAAACAGAGAACGGTAAAAACACATCATCGCTGCGCATTGCTGTTGATGTTGATCCGTACTGACATGCTGCGGACATCAGTACTGCCGGGAAGATTTATTAATTTCAATTTTCAACCATCCGTAACCGGTTCTCGAATAGATTTGCTAACTTCGCAGCTAAAACCATTACATGTTTCGATATGTTTCAACGCACAGCCATCCGTTTATTGTTGTTTTCAGGCTTTCTGTTCCATGTACATGCAGGTTTTGGGCAGCCTGATTCGCTTGTTGCCGGCAATGTTGCCGAAGAAAAAGTTCCGGTAGTTCCGTTTCGCGACACCCTGTTTTATATCAACACCGGCATCGGTTCCTTTTCAAGGGCAGAACGTGCGGCGTCGGTTGCTGAAAAGATAAGGACGGCAGGCAGAGATAATACCTTTCACAGAGATTCGATTGTGATTGCCGACTCGGATGATATTATTAATATTGTTTTCAGAAACACCGTAATAATGGGCATTACCCGTGCCGACGCGCGTGCCGTGGGGAAAAGCCAGCTGGCAGCGGCGCACGAATACATGAAAATAATAGGCGATGCAATTGACGAACACAAGCATAAAACCGGCTGGCTCTACATCATGTTTCGCGCAGCCATGGTTGCACTTGTAATAACCGGACTCTACTTTCTGATAAAACTGTCAAACAGGCTGTTCAGGCGTATTGCAACCAATGTAGAGAAGCAGAAAGGGAAAAAAATCAAACCTGTCAGGGTGATGTCGCTGCATGTGATAGATGAAGAGAAGGCAGCCCGGCTTATCCTCTCATGCATCAGGATAGCGAGGTATGCCGTAGCGGGCATCCTGATATACTTTTCGCTGCCTTTAATGTTCAGCATTTTCCCGCCAACAAGGGGCATTGCCGACAAACTGTTCGGATACGTACTCAATCCGGTGCAGAAAATTATAACAGGCATTGCGGGATACATTCCCAACCTGATTACAATAATTGTAATCGTATTTGTATTCCGCTACCTTATTAAAGGGCTGCGCTACTTTGCCGAAGAAATAGACAAGGGACGCATCACAATAAATGGCTTCTACCCCGACTGGGCATACCCCTCGTTCGGCATTGTGAAAACGCTTCTGTACACTTTTATGTTTATTATCATTTTTCCGTATCTTCCAGGGTCGGAATCAAAAGTTTTTCAAGGAGTTTCAGTATTTATAGGAGTTGTTCTCTCGCTCGGGTCAACATCTGTTATAGGCAATGTTGTTTCGGGCTTTGCGCTCACATACATGCGGCCGTTCAATGTTGGCGACTGGATAAAAACAGGAGATGTTGAAGGGAAAGTAATAGAGAAAACACACTTCGTAACCCGGATACGTACATGGACTAATGAAGAAATAACCGTTCCGAACTCTACAATAATGGCCGGGCAAACATTCAACTATTCACATTCGGCCAAACTTTACGGACTGATTATTCGTGAGGACATAACGTTTGGCTACGATGTGGCGTGGCAGCGCGTTCACAATCTGCTGTTGGCAGCCGCGTCGCGCACAGCAGGCGTTCTCGACATGCCCGAACCGTTTGTTCTGCAGAAGACCCTCGGCGAGTTCTATGCCACGTATCAGATTAATGCCTACATCAGCGACGCCGACAGGAAAATATACATCCATTCCGAACTGATAGAGAATATCCAGACTGTTTTCAACGAGGCCGGACTTGAGCTTGTTGTGCCGCATTACACCTCCCACCGCGACGGAGGCGCCACAGTGCTTCCTCCCGAACGCCTTCCTTCCGACTACCGTTCGCCGCTGTTCAACATAAAGGTAACACGTGCGGACACAGGAAATGACAGCGGGAAATGAATTATTAGACCTTCGGAAAATAGAACTTCAAATACCCTGTTCGTCATTGCGAACACAGTGAAGCAATCCAGAAAAAGCGTACCGCATGGATTGCTTCGCCGTTTCGCCTACCAATGACATAATTGCGTAAATTATTGATTTTAAGCAAATATGTCATATCCGCATTATGCCCCAAAACTTTGGGGTGAACTCTCGCAATGACGATGCTGGATATTGCGTTTGAAATAACATACTGCATATTTTCCGAAGAAATCTAAAGTGAGCATTTATGGGGCACAAAACGAACTGTCCTAATTTCATAGGGAGTAAAAAACGGCGCAAAGTGGCAATAGATGCGGGAGTTAGCGGCCTGTGACGGCATTGTTTGTTTAAAACGAAATGTTCGTGAACTTTATTTTACTTTACTTTTACTTTAACTTTTTGCCCTTGAACTTTACTTAACTTTATGTTTTCTTTAACTGTTGCCTGCAAATACCCCTTAAAACACCAAAAAGACACCCGA
>JAITVX010000153.1 GCA_031285575.1 Bacteroidales bacterium | reverse complement strand
AGATAGCCGTTATGCTTAAACACCAGGGCAAAGCCTTCAGAATAGAAAAGTATGTACACAGTTACCCCCACTGCTGGCGTACCGACAAGCCGATACTCTATTACCCGCTCGACTCGTGGTTTATCCGCACAACTGCCTTCCGCGACAGACTGATTGAACTTAACAACACCATAAACTGGAAGCCGCAATCGACCGGCACGGGACGGTTCGGCAAGTGGCTTGAGAATCTTGTTGACTGGAACCTTTCGCGCTCGCGCTACTGGGGAACCCCCCTTCCAATATGGGCAACCGAAGACCGCAGCGAGGAAAAATGTATAGGCTCGGCGGCAGAACTCAAGGAAGAAATAGAAAAATCAATCAGAGCCGGATTTATGCAGAACAACCCTCTGAAAAACTTTGCCGAAGGCGACAACTCGTCTGAAAACTACAACAGCTTCGACCTGCACCGTCCGTTTGTAGATGATATTATACTTGTAAGCGACAGTGGTGCAAAGATGTTCCGCGAGCCCGACCTTATCGACGTATGGTTCGACTCGGGAGCCATGCCCTACGCACAGGCGCACTATCCATTTGAAAACAGGGATAATTTCAGCAGCATGTTTCCCGCCGACTTTATTGCCGAAGGAGTTGACCAGACACGCGGATGGTTCTTTACCCTTCATGCAATTTCAACCATGATATCCGACTCGGTTTCGTTCAGTAATATTATTTCCAACGGTCTTGTGCTCGACAAAAGCGGAGCAAAGATGTCGAAGCGCCTCGGCAATGCCGTCGATCCGTTCAGCGCTATTGAAGAATATGGCTCCGACCCGCTGCGCTGGTATATAATTACCAATGCGCAGCCGTGGGACAACCTTAAATTCGACATAGCTGGTGTTGACGAGGTGAAACGCAAGTTCTTCGGAACGCTCTACAACACATATTCATTCTTTGCGCTTTATGCCAACATCGACAACTTCAGCCATGCCGAAAAAGACATACCAGTAAGCGAAAGGCCGGAGATAGACCGGTGGATTATCTCGCTGCTCAATTCGTTGGTTAAGGAGGTTTACGACTGCTACAACGACTACGACCTTACCCGAGCCGGAAGAGCCATACAGGACTTTGTTACCGAAAACCTCAGCAACTGGTACGTGCGTCTCAACCGTAAACGCTACTGGGGCGGTGATTACGACAGCGACAAGATTGCAGCCTATCAGACCCTCTATCAGTGCCTCGAAACAGTTGCAAGGCTTGCCGCCCCCATAGCGCCGTTTTATTCCGAAAGGCTATATACCGACCTCAACGGAATTACACACCGCAACATGTCAACATCGGTGCACCTGGCCATTTTTCCGGGATACGATGAATCGCTTATCGACAAAGCTCTCGAAGAGCGGATGGATACGGCACAGAAGATATCGTCGATGACACTTGGGCTGCGTAAAAAGATGAATATAAAGGTGCGGCAGCCGCTGTCGAAGATTATGATTCCGGCATCGGAGAAAAATTTTAGAAACATGATAGATGCCGTTAAAAACCTCATCATGGCTGAAGTAAATGTGAAGGCTATTGAATATATCGACGACACCTCGTCGCTTCTTGTGAAGAAAATAAAGCCCGACTTCAAGAAACTTGGCCCCCGCTACGGCAAACTGATGAAAGACATAAGCGAAGCAGTTGCATCGCTGTCGCAGCCGGAGATAGCTGCTTTTGAAAACAATAAAAAATATGAATTCAGCATGCAGGGGCAAAACGTTGTAATCGCTATCGACGACGTTGAAATAATTTCGGAAGACATAGCCGGCTGGCAGGTGGCAAACGAAGGCAGGCTAACCGTTGCCCTCGACATTACAATTACCGCCGAGCTGCGCAGCGAAGGTATTGCCCGCGAATTTGTGAACCGCATACAGAACCTGCGTAAGGAGACAGGGCTCGACGTAACCGACAAGATAACGGTGCAAATTGAAAACCACGACATGGTGCGCGAAGCCGTAGAAAAACATTCGGACTACATCGGTTCGCAGACCCTTGCTGCATCGGTATTGCTAACAGACAGCTTCAGCGGTGTTGATGTCCGCGAAATTGATATCGACAATACCGTTATCCGTATATGTATAGGCAAAAACCATCAGGGATGAAAGCCGGCTAAACGTAAAAATCCGTTATAAGCATCTTTATACCATAAAAAAACAATACTTTTCTTGGAAAGAAAAAATAAATAAATATCTTTGCCGGCAAATTAAAAAAAATGAAATTAACAATGGTGCATATTATTCTCGTGCTCGTCCTTGCTTCATGCAAATGAACCGGAAATGATATGTCGATAATATAAATGTACAGAGGCTTTCCGGGAAACTGGGAAGCCTTTTTTTATTAACTTAAAACAGTATTACAATGAAAAAGCAGTTAAGAAGCGACGCATCGATGACAGGAAGAAACATGGCAGGAGCCAGAAGTCTCTGGAGAGCAAACGGAATGAAACCGGAACAGATGGGCAAACCGGTTATTGCCGTGGTTAATTCGTTTACGCAACTTGTCCCCGGACATGTACACCTGCATGAAATAGGGCAGATTGTTAAGAATGAGATTGAAAAACTTGGATGTTTTGCTGCCGAATTCAATACCATTGCCATTGACGACGGTATTGCCATGGGACACGGCGGCATGCTGTATTCACTGCCTTCGAGAGATATAATTGCCGACAGTGTAGAATACATGTGCAACGCCCATACGGTTGACGCCATGATTTGCATCAGCAACTGCGACAAGATAACACCCGGTATGCTTATGGCAGCCATGAGGCTTAACATACCTGCTGTATTTGTTTCGGGTGGCCCCATGGAAGCTGGAAAAGTTGGTGACGGATACTACGACCTCATTGACGTAATGGTAAAAGCCGCCGACAAAAATGTTAGCGACAGCGACGTGCAAAGTCTTGAAGAAGCTGCCTGTCCCACATGCGGCTCGTGCTCGGGAATGTTTACGGCAAACTCGATGAACTGCCTCAATGAAGCCATCGGACTTGCATTGCCCGGCAACGGCACCATAGTTGCCACTCATGCCAATCGCAGGCAACTGTTTATTGATGCCGCAAAACTTATTGTCGAAAACGCATACAGATATTACCGCGACGGCGACGAAAGTGTTCTTCCTCGAAGCATTGCCACACGCAAGGCCTTCCTGAATGCAATGACGCTCGACATTGCGATGGGCGGCTCGTCGAACACGGTGCTGCATTTGCTGGCTGTGGCGCAGGAGGCCGGTGCAGAATTTACGATGGACGATATTGATATGCTTTCGCGTAAAACGCCCTGTTTGTGCAAAGTGGCGCCTAATACG
>JAITVX010000139.1 GCA_031285575.1 Bacteroidales bacterium | reverse complement strand
AGCCCCAAGTCCTATTATAAAATAGGCATCTCCGGCTCTAAAGATGTTTATTTCAATGGTATGAGCTATTCCCTTAACTATCCAAATCCCGGCACAGTAACATGGGAAGTAACGGGGCCATTTACCGTTTCGTCTTCAAGCAGTACTGCATGGGTTTATAAAAACATCGAGTTCAGGCAGTGGAACGATAAGGGCACGGTCGAATGGAATGGTGGTTTCAGAAAGAACCATCACTGCATATCCCGACCTTATAATGGATGGCCCTACATCGGTAAGTCGCGGGTCTATGGTTTCGTATTACATGCCACAGATACCGGGTGCAACATACTCATGGTCGGGCGGCAGCTATATTACACTGTCGTATGCCTACGGAAACAGCGCAACATATAATGTGCAAAGTTCTTACGGGTCAAGGTCAGACAGGGTATCGTGTACTGTAACAATAAACGGAGCCAGTGGCTATTGTGTTAAATGGGTTGACGTTTATTAGGTAGCCTGTTCAGGGGAACAGACTTCCCGAAGACGTACAGTTAAACAAAGCTCTGGATGTTATAACATCCGGGGCTTTTATTGTTCACAGTCTGTCGTGAACCTTGAATATTTCGGATGACACACTGTTTTTTCGTCATTGCTAAATGTAATCAGGGTTTGCGAACTCGGCGAAGCCAATCCAGAAAAGGATATACTGTTTAATATTCCTGAGAAGCCTGTTGTATTCAGAAAATAATATCATACTTTTATCCGTTCATAAAAAAACTTAACTTAATACTATCCGCTTATGAAAAGGTATTCTCTGCTTGCACTGACAGTTCTGGTAATGATTCTGATTTCCGGTTGCAGCCGGAAGGGAAGCGACGCATCGCTTTCATACGAAAAATTTACCCTCGCCAACGGCCTCGATGTAATTCTGCACCACGATGATTCCGACCCTGTTGTTTCGGTTGCCATCCAGTTCCATGTTGGCAGTAACCGCGAGAAGCCCGGCAAAACCGGTTTTGCGCATTTTTTCGAGCACATGCTGTTTCAGCGTTCGGAAAACCTGCCGCGCAACGCCTTCTTCCAGAAGATAGACGCCCTTGGCGGAAACTTCAACGGAGGCACATGGAGCGATGGCACAATATATTTTGAAACCGTTCCGCGCGACGCCCTCGAAAAAGTACTGTGGATGGAATCCGACCGCATGGGGTTCTTCATAAATACCGTAACGCAGGGAGGGCTTGAGCGTGAAATAGACATCGTTTCCAATGAAAAACGACAGGGAGAAAATCGTCCGTATGGAATGACAAACTCGCTGATTGCAAAAAATGTTTATCCCGAAAGGCATCCATACAGCTGGACGGTGATAGGGGAGATACCCGACCTTAGAAGCGCCACGATAGAAGACGTAAGGGAGTTTTACCGCACATACTATGTTCCCGGAAACGCCACCCTTGCAATAGCCGGCGATTTCGACCCTGCGCAGGCAAAGGAACTCGTGGTAAAATACTTCGACGAAATAGAAGCCGGAGTGAAACCCGAGCCGCTGAAACCGCAGAATGTAACATTCGACACCACAAAACTGATTGTATATGAAGACGCCTTTGCATCGGCTCCGGCGATTACCGTTACCTATCCAACGGTTGAAATGTATCACCCCGACGGATATGCACTCGACTTCCTTACAATGCTCCTTGCAAGCGACAAGAAATCGCCACTGTATAAAATCCTCGTAGAAGATAAAAAACTCACATCCGACGTCAACATGTATAATGGGCAGTCGGAACTTGCAGGAAATATTACAATAAGAGTTGTAACCTTCCCCGATGTGAAGCTCGACGACGTTTATACGGCTATTGAAGAAGCATACGCCCGTTTCGAGCACGACGGAATAGACAACCGCGATTTGGAACGCTACAAAACCATGATGGAAACGCAGACCTACAACCGTCTTGTTTCTACCCTTGGCAAAGCCCAGGCGCTGGCGCAGGATAACGTATTTGCCGGCGACCCCGACAACTCCATGAAAGAGCTTGCCCGCTACCGCGCCGTTACTGAAGAAGACATTATGCGCGTATATAATAAATATGTGAAAGGCCAAAACTATTTCGGGCTAAGTATTGTTCCGGCAGGAAAGGCCGGCCTGGCGCTGTCGGGGTCAACGCCTGCCGTGATAGAAAAGGAACAAATCGGCGAGCAGGAACTTAAATCGGAAGCCGGCGTTGTTATCGACGATCCGTACGAAAAAACGCCCTCGCGCTTCGACCGCAGCATTGAGCCGTCTCTTATGTCGAACGCCCCCGAACTGAACGTACCTGAAATATGGATCGACACACTGAGCAACGGTATGACGCTTAAAGGAATTGTATATAACGAACTGCCGCTTGTAAACTTCTACATACAACTCAACAGCGGCATGCTGCACGACTCGCCGCAAAAACCCGGCGTAGCCAGCATGACAGCCCAGATGCTTAATGAAGGAACCGAATTTAAAACACCCGAAGAACTTGAAGAAGCCAAAGGGCAGCTCGGCGCAAACATATCGGTGTGGGCCGAAACGGAAACAATGACCCTTCGCGGCCAATGTCTCGAGAAAAACTTCAGTGAAGTTATGGAGCTGGTTGAGGAAATACTGCTGCACCCGCGCTGGGACGAAAAGTCGTTCGATATAGTAAAGGAGCGCAATCTCGACAATATCCGTCAGAGAGAAACGCAGCCATCGTATATTGCTTCATCCGTTTTCTACAGGCTTCTTTTCGGCAAAGACAATATCCTGTCCTATTCTGCAGTGGGAACAGAAGAGTCGATAAACGCGATAACGATGGACGACCTCAAGGCGTTCTACAGCGCCAACTTCTCGCCATCCATTGCCAGAATGGGCTTTGTGGGCGGGCTGAAACAGAAAGATGTTGAGAAGAATCTTGCCTCGCTTGCCGGCAACTGGGAAGCAAAACCGGTAGCCATACCCACAATAAACATATCGCCGGAAAAGCCGGAAGCAAAAATCTATTTTGTAGATTACCCCGGCTCAAGCCAGTCGTATATACTTATTGGCAACAGAGCAATGCCAAACAGTTCTCCCGAAGCGTATCCGGCCGACATCATCAACGATAAGCTTGGCGCATCCTCGAGCAGCCTCCTTTTCGAAATACTGCGCCTGCAAAGGGGATATACCTACGGAGCCTATTCGTATTTCAACCATAATAATTATTCTAATTATTTCATGGCTTCCTCAAGCGTGCAGTCAACGGTAACAAAAGAATCACTGGAAATATTCCGCGACATACTTACCGGCTATAAGGACAGTTACACCCCCGAGTTTCTTGAAACAACACGTACCTCGTTGCTGCGTGCCATGAACGGCTCGTTCGAAACTCCCGGCTCGCAAATAAACATGCTGCGTGTAACCGATATATACAACAATATGCCCATGAATTATGTGAAACAGCGCGAAGCAACGCTTAAAGTAATGACCATTGAACAGGCCAAAGAACATATTGCCAGAAACATTGTATTCGACAACATGGTTACAGTTATTGTAGGCGATGCAAAAACACAGCTTGAGAACGTTAAAAAAGCCAATGCAGGTTCCGTATTGCTGTTTGACAGAAAACAGGTGGCGCAATGACGTACTGTGCTCCGTTTTCCGTATAAAACCAAATAAAAAAGGCTGTGAATACAGCCTTTTTTACCTAACAAAAAACTAAACCTATGAAAAAAACTTAACTCTAATTTCTTTTATTTTCTCACTTATACGGATATTATTGAAAAAGGTTACAATTATTTTATGTTTTTTTCATAATTTATTAAAAAATGTGAATCGATAGTTGTAGAATCATTATCGTACCTTGCTTATATAGTTAGCACTGAACCCTATCTCCGCAAGGTTTTCGTTTATCATCTCTTTCAGGAACCGTACAATTTTAAGTTGCGATATACCTGTTTCCTCCATCATTGCCCACACTTCGGCAGAATCGACTGCAAACTCCCCGCTGTTCGCCTCAAAACTGAAGATAAACCGGCGGTCGGGATTTCCGCCGAGCAACTGTGCGAAAACTCCGCCCAAATCGCCGAAAGGCATACAGTCGATGTGCAGCAGGTTGAACCGCGCCCTTACAGCGGTGCCTTTTGCCAGCTCCGACTGCACGTGCAGCGAGCCGCCCGTAAGCTCTGCATTCATTTTCAGCAGGGGCAGCCCCATACCCACCTTTCGCGTGGTGCGCGTTGTTACAAACGGGTCGGTTACGTTGCGTACCATTTCGGCCGACATGCCGCGCCCGTTGTCCCTGAACTCTATGGTCAGCACATTTTCGGTGTCGATACTCATGTACACGGCTATTTCGCTCGCGTGGGCTTCCACCGAATTGCGGACAATATCAAGGATGTGTAGGGAAAGGTCTTTCATGAGGTGATAATTGAGAATGAAAAATGAATTACACTCGGTTTTTACTGTTTAATTCGCAACTTCCTCAACTCCTCAAACGATGCCGTTTCCATCTCCATCTCAAAGGTGGTAAAGTGGCTCCCTATCTGGTTGGGATAATGCGCGTCGGAACTCGAAATGATGCGGTATTTATCCCTCACTTTTGTTGATGCGAGAAAAGCAGCCGTTGCGTTTGCCGACACTTCCATGGCATCGCACACAAGCAAGGGGGGAATAAAGCCCAGCTGCGAAAATAGCCCGAACGACGGGCGATCAATGTGGGCGGGAATAAACAGCCCGCCCAGCGAATGTACCATCTGCTCCACCTCGTCGATCGACTGGTCCAAGCCGCTCAGGAGCAGCCGGGGTTCTTCACCCTCGATATCCTCGTTGCCATTAACCCAAACCTGGTAGCCAAACTTGTCGGGATTGTTGGG
>JAITVX010000094.1 GCA_031285575.1 Bacteroidales bacterium | reverse complement strand
GGCCCCACGCAGTCAGCTCGTCTGCCGATACCATAAAAGCGGTTGACCACAAGTGGAGCAGCCTGTCGCTGGGCAGTTTCCTGCCGTCGCCATCGCTGCGGCTAACACCGTTAAAACATGGCGAACAGGCAGACCTGCCATCTACGCCTGTGTAGAAACATCATCTGCATCTGCACAGATGCACCACCTGCACCTGTGCAGATTTTAAACATCCGGAAAAGCCGATACTTAAAAACAGTGAAAACAAAATGTTTTTGGTAACTAAATTCCGTATATTTTATACTTTTGCAACCTGTCCGGCTATTTGCCGCGGCAGCGAATATAAGAAAACCGGCCAATGAACAAGTTTACAGTCATATTACTTTTCGCGCTCACTATTGCAGGATGCGGCAGGAAGGCGGAAACCTCAAGGCGGATTCCCATTGCTGAAGTGGGCAGGAAAACACTTTACTACGATGAAATTCCGCAGGTTATTATCGACGGTTTGCACGAGGCCGACAGCGCTGCAACAGTGCAGAACTATATAAACAAGTGGGCCAAGCACGAGCTGCTGCTTATGCGGGCTGAGGCCAACCTGTCGCAAAGTTCAAGGGCCGAAATTGCAGCTCACATGGAAGAAACCAGGGCAGGACTGCTTATTTACCAGTATCAGAAACAGATGATGCTCGAGAGAATGGATACGATAATACGTGAAACAGACCTTGAGGCATACTACGACGGTAACAACAAAAGTTTTTCACTTCTGTCGAACATTGTCAAGGCGCTGTACATAAAGCTGCCCGTTACCACACCCGATATAGGCAGGATACGCAGTCTTGCGCGTTCCGGCAGCCAGGCCGACATGCAACAGCTCGAAGGCCTGTGCTACAACGTGGCCGAGAAATTTGAAGATTTCGGTGAAAACTGGACACCGATAGACAGACTGCTGGTTGAAATGCCCGGTGAAATTATAGGAACGGAAGAGAGTTTTTTGAGAAGAAATACTTTTTATGAAGCCTCAGACTCGCTGTCGGTGTATATGCTTGCCATACGCGACTACCGGCTGAGATCGTCGCTTGCACCATACGAATATGTAAAAGACGACATAAAGAGAATAATTATGAATTCGCGGCGTTTTGAATTTATGCAGTCGCTCGAAAACAGAATATATAACGACGCTTTAAAAGAAAAACACTTTAAGATATATTGACGATAATGAAAAAACCGAAACTACTTTTAATAGCCTGCAGTATATTGCTTGCTGGCGCCACAGCCCGTTCGCAGCAACTTGTAGAATCCATTGCCGCTGTTGTAGGCAACGAGGTAATATACCTGTCCGACCTTGAACTGACAATAAGCGAACTCAGAAGAACCGGTAACCGGCTGCCGGTTGAAACACTGCGCAACAATATATTCCAGGAAATGCTCATAACAAAACTGTTTATCGACCAGGCAAGGATAGACAGTATTGAAGTAACCGACGAAAACCTCGACGGCGAAGTGAACATGCGTGTTAACGACGCCATAAGACGTGCCGGAAGCGAAGAAGCGCTGGTTGAATACTTCAAAAAGAACATGATTGAAATAAGGCGCGACATAAGAAGAACCCTGCGCGAACAGCAGGTAGTAAGCGAAGTGCAGGCCAAAATAGCCGAGAACCTTACCATGACCCCATCCGGGGTAAAACGCTTTTACAATAGCCTGCCGCAGGACAGCCTGCCGGTTATCCCCGCCAGGTATGAACTGAACATAATACAGCTCGACCCGCCCGCACTCGAAGACAGCAAGGCCGAAGCACGCCAGAGGCTGCTCGAGTTCAGAAGCCGTATAGTTGACGGTGAAAACTTCAGCGTACTTGCCCGGCTCTATTCGGAAGACACCGAGTCGGCAAAGAGCGGCGGTGAAATAGGATACCTTACACGCGGCGAACTCGACAAAGAGTATGCAAACGCAGCTTTTGCCCTTACAAACAACAACGTTTCGAGAATAGTAGAATCGCAGTTCGGGTTTCACATCATTCAGCTCATCGACCGCAAAGGCGACCTGGTAAATACCCGCCACATACTTATCAGGCCAAAAGTAAACACCGACCAGGCACAGAAAGCCATTTCCAAACTCGACAGCATTGCAAACCTCGTAAGACGCGACAGCATAAAGTTTGACAATGCGGCGCTTATGTTCTCATCGCACAAGGACAGCCGTATTAACGGCGGTAAACTTGTAAGCCCCGACCCCGGTTCGAGAGTTTCGTGGCTTGCACTCGAAGAACTTAACCCCGACATGTATGTAAGGGTAAGAGACCTGAAAGTTGGCGAAATTTCGGAACCGTTCAGCACAACCGACGAAAAAAACAATCCGGTTTTCAGAATTGTAAAAGTAACCAATCAGTTCCCCGCCCACAAAGCCAACGTAAAAGACGATTACCAGATACTGTACGAAGCAGCAATGATGGAAAAAAGGCAGAAGCTGTATGAAGAATGGATAAAGAATAAAATAGAACGCACCTATATAAAAATAGGCGAAGAATATAAATCATGCGATTTCCTGCAGCAAGGAGGATGGTTAAAATAAACTTATTAGTCAGAAATATTCTTCTGTCAAAGAAGCCGGCAGCTCCTGTCCTGCTCCTGCTCCTGCTGCTGTCAGTATGCTTTTTAGCCCTCGCATCACAGGAAACAGGTAGTGTTTCACAGAACCAGAGAAAAATAGAACTTATTTTTGCCGATGAAGATATTGTTATTCAAGACAACACCGGCAAGGACGTACACCATATAATAGGCAATGTAAAGTTCCGTATGAATGAAAACATTCTAACCTGCGACAGTGCCCATTACCTTCCCGACAAGATGCAGATTACGGCTTTCAGCAAAGCCCACCTGTCGCAGGGCGATACGCTTAACCTGTTTGGCGACTATATGTTTTATGACGGTAAAAGCGATATTGCCGAAGCAAAAAACAATGTTGTACTTATCGATAAGGATACCTATCTATATACCGATGCAATAAGCTATAACGTAAAAGAACAGACAGCCTTCTATAACAACAGGGGTAAAATTGTAAACAAAGACAATACACTTACAAGCATCATAGGCACTTATTATGTTGACCAAAGCCTGTTTCACTTTAAAGACAGCGTAAAGATTGTTAACCCCGACTATATTATGACTTCCGATACCATGGATTACAATTCAAACACCGAAACGGTGTTTTTTACAGGCCCCACGAAAGTAACCGGCGACAGTATCTACATGTACTGCGAAAAGGGATGGCACGAAACACAGACACGGATAAGCTCGATATGGGAAAATGCCTTTATCGACAACAAAAAAAATACGATAAAAGGAGATTCACTGTTTTATAACGACCTGCTTGGATATGGCCAGGGATTTAAAAATGTTGTGATAGAAGACACCACAAACAGTATGTTTGTAATGGGAAACTATGCCGAATACAATAAAATACCCGAAAAAATATTTGTAACCGACAGAGCAGTATTTCTTCAGGCATCAAACGACGACTCGTTATTTATCCACGGCGATACGCTCAGAACATTAACCATTCCCGACAGTGTGAAGCCTTTCAGGCTGGTAAAGGCCTATTTTAACTGCAGGATATTCGGCAACAGTGTACAGGCAAAGTGCGATTCGCTCACAATGTCTTTTCAGGATACAGTTGCACGGCTCTACCGCGAACCGGTTATGTGGTCGGCGGAAAACCAGCTGACCGCCGACTCGATGGCCCTGTTCATGAAAAACAGGCAGGCAGACAAACTTGAACTGTACAACACCGCCTTTGTTACAAGTCAGATAGATACCTTGCGTTATAACCAAATGAAAGGAAACGACCTTACTGCCTACTTCAAAGATAACGAAATATACAAAATTGACATTGACGGAAACGGAGAGTCCATCTATTACCTTTTAGACGGTGATGACCTTGCCGGACTTAACAAGTCAAAATCGGAGACCATCCAGATTATGGTTGACAAAGGCCAAGTTATCGAGGTAATAGAAAATAGAAGCCCGCAAGGCGTCATCGACCCGCCCCTTTCTCAAAGCCTCGAGGAACCACGTCTGGACGGATTCTCATGGCTGAATGAATTAAGGCCAAAGGATAAAGACGACATCTTCAGGGACAACTGAAGCCTGACAGCTATGCATGCCTGTCAATACTCATCCTCATTAAAAAAGAAATCATCCTTGCTTGGATAGTCCGGCCATATATCCTCTATGGTTTCATAAACATCGCCTTCGTCCTCAATTTCCTGCAGGTTTTCAATTACCTCCAGCGGGGCACCTGACCTTATGGCGAAGTCTATCAGTTCATCTTTTGTCGCAGGCCATGGAGCATCCTCAAGTTTTGATGCCAATTCAAGTGTCCAATACATAGTCTTTCAATTAAATTAATATTTTTACTAAAGTCCGCGAAAGTATTAAATTATTTTTTAAGATAGAAAATAATTTAATGTAATAATTATGATAAATATGTGAAATATCACGGAAAGTACATCATCATAGCCAGTTAATTTTATGCGGCTGTATGATTACTGTTTATTAGGGGCTTGCGACTGCGTGTGCCTTTCCTTCAATACTTCTTCAATGTCGGCGAGGTTGCAGTTTTTAGCTTTAAGGAGTATCAGCAGGTGGTAAAGCAGGTCGGCGGCTTCGTTGCGGAAGAGGTCTGTATTGTCATCTTTCGATTCAATGACGAGTTCTACGGCTTCTTCGCCTACTTTCTGTGCTATTTTATTGATTCCTTTTCCGTACAGCCGATTGGTGTATGAATTGCTTTCGTTGCTGTCAATTCGCTGGTTGATGATTTGTTCGAGGCGGTAGAGGAAACCTTTTGCAGTGGTTTCGCCGAAACACGAGTCGGTGCCGAGATGACACGCGGGGCCGGCGGGCTTGACTTTTATAAGGATCGTATCGCTATCGCAATCAGTCAATATTTCCTTTACATAAAGAAAGTTACCCGAGGTTTCGCCTTTTGTCCACAGTCTGTTTTTGCTTCTGCTGAAGAATGTTACGCAGCCTTCGGTAACTGTTTTTTCGAGGGCTTCGCGGTTCATGTAGCCGAGCATGAGCGTTTGCATTGTTTCGCTGTCCTGTATTATTGCGGGAACAAGCCCGTTGCCTTTATCGAAGTTTATTTGTTTCATGCAATGAGATTATGTTTTTATTAGCCATACAACTGTTGAATACTCAACATTTATAATGCCGCAAATGTATAAAATATACTGAACTTGTCAAGCGCAAGTAAAGCAATACATTCGCAAGTGTTCGACCAAGTGTATTTGTAATGATGTTGTGAAATACTGCATTGGAAATAGCATACTGTATATTTTCCGGAAGATGTCTATTGCTACATACTTTTATTTGGATACTTTTGTGCCTTAAAACAAAATACGATGTCGGTACATAAATCTGTAAAAAGGATAACTACTCATGTTCTGCAGGAGATGAAGCAGAGGGGAGAGAAGATTGCGATGCTTACGGGATACGATTTTTCGATGGCGCGGGTTCTCGACGAGGCTGAAATAGATGCGGTTCTGGTGGGTGATTCGGCTTCAAACGTGATGGCAGGCTTTGAAACCACGCTGCCCATTACGCTTTCAAACATGATTTATCATGCCGCTTCGGTGGTGCGTGCTGTTAAGCGGGCTATGGTGGTTGTCGATTTGCCTTTCGGAACCTATCAGGGCGATT
>JAITVX010000012.1 GCA_031285575.1 Bacteroidales bacterium | reverse complement strand
GGTTTGTTGATAACGGTGTAGGGCTTCGCCTTGATGGTATCATGGGTAATCACCCTTTGGCCGGTCACAGTGGCGATGGAGATAAAATAGCCTTTGCCATCGACCGGGAACCCATAGCCTGGGAATTTTTAGGCACATACAGAAGTTTTGAGAACAACAATAGAAAGCCTTGGGATGACGAAAGGTTTATTAGAAACATCAAAACCAATAAACCGAATTACATCGGCATGGGGCAATGGGGGGATGATGCTCAATACATGCTGAGTAAGAAGCCCGGCCTGATCAGGCATGTTGCCAACATGATGGGGTATCATTTCATCATGACGGGCGCCACATATACAAATACGATACAGGCAGGAGTAGAAACGGAAATAACGGTCACCGTCGAAAATACCGGCGTCAGCACCATGCTGACCCCCTGCACAGTAAAGCTCGCACTTCTGGGCAAAAACGGAGCCCCCGCATCAACCTGCACAACCACCTGGAACGCACACGACCTCATGGCCGGAACAACAACCACGCTCAGCCCCCGTGCAATATTTGCCGAAGCCCCGGCCGGCGACTACAAACTCGCGATAGGCCTCTTCCGCAACGAAACCGATCCGAAGCCGACATACCGGATGGAAAACAAAGGCATGACGGACGCAGGATTCTACGTGATCGGAGACATAAAAATAGTTGCTGAATAAGACTTTATGTCAATTTAAAATTTGATGCTGAAAATCAGAGCATTTAAAAACGTTCTGTAACATTTAATTGATATATTCACTATCAAAAACACAAGTTCCGGTGCAACCTTAACCAACTTTCATAAACAGTTGTCACACATTCGTCAAAAAAAACGCAAAGTGTTCAAAAAAAATCTTATTCTTGTAGTCTAATGTATGGAATAGCCATGATAATGATCAACACCGGCTACGCCTTGTTATCCGGCGGAGTGTTTGTTTTGCAATTATTGTCGTGATGAACTAATATTTATTGTCATGCAAAAGCAGGGCCGCTATTTGATTTTAATAGCAATTCTATTTATTGTAGAAGATATTGTTTTACTTAATCTTCTGTTTTTTGGTTTGCTTTGGTTTTTCAATCTGAGCTTTACTGAAACCTACCGTCTTGTATTAACCGTGATCAATTTGGGGTATTTATTGAGTTTTGCAATAGTTCGTGTTAATTTTAACGATGTGAAGCAATTGCATATACCTCATCTGATCAGGCGGAATTTTTACAAATTAGCCATAACTGCATCCATTTTAATACTGAGTTTATTTTTTCTGAAAATATCGAGTGTTGTTTCCCGTCTTTTCATTCTTACATTCTTTTCTTCCGCGTATTTCCTTATGATTATCGCTCAATGGATTACCCGGAAGGCGGTGACTTTCACCATCAGGAAAACGATCAGCAAAGGTGTTATCCTGGGAGCCGGACTTATTGGCGGCAAAGTTTTTGACGAATTACTGTGCAACGTCTATAACGGTGTGGTAATACTCGGCTTTTTCGATGACGATCGTAACAAAAACGGCGGTGATGTGCTTGGTAACATCGAACAGGCAAAGGAGTATATCTTAAAAATGGGGGTAACTCAGGTATTTTGTACATTGCCTTTATCTGCCGGGGAAAAAATCGTGGATTTCATAAAATTTTGCGAAAGCCATGTTATCAATTTTCATATTGTTCCTTCTATTGGATATTATTACACAGGGAGTCAACCGCCGATTGTTGAGAATATCGGCAAAATGCCTGTTTTCATTCTGCGGAATATCCCGTTAAGTTATATGCACAATGCCGTTATGAAAAGAGGCGTTGATATTTTGCTTTCGTCAATAGCCATCACATTGTTATTTCCTGTTCTTTTCCCGGTATTGGCCGTTCTTATCAAAATGAGTTCTCCCGGCCCGATTTTTTTCAAACAAACAAGGACAGGTAAACGGGGAAAAGAGTTCTGTTGCTATAAGTTCAGAACGATGCGTTGCAGCGCCGATGCTCATACCAAACAAGCGACTGCTGATGACAACCGTAAAACAAAAATTGGAGATTTCCTCCGGAAAACCAGTTTGGACGAATTACCGCAATTTTACAATGTGCTGATTGGCAATATGGCGCTTGTGGGGCCACGACCGCACATGTTGCTGCATACTTATGAATATTCGCCAAAAGTGGACAAATATATGGTGCGCCATTTTGTAAAACCGGGTATTACCGGGTTAGCGCAGGTTAACGGATACCGGGGAGAAACCAAAGAAATCGAGTTGATGGAAAAACGCATCAGGGCCGATATTCATTATGTGGAAAATTGGACATTGCAGATGGACTTCAAAATAATGGCGCAGACGGTATTAATGATAGTGAAAGGAGATGAAAAAGCGTATTAAAAAAGGTTATATCAAAAAACGAATGATATGGGCGATTCGTTGATGATTTGCACATACTACTTCGCATAAAGTTTTATATATTCCTCCATTTTAGCATCAAACTTGGAATCTGTGCCGGGATCATTATCTAATCCGTGTCCCGAGTTGCTGTATATAAACAGGTTGGCTACTGCATTTATTTTGGTCAGGGCATTGTATAAACGGGTAGCGTTGGATAAAGGGACAATTTCATCTTTTGCCCCGTGCGCAAGTAGTGTTGGCGGAACATTTGATTTGATGTAATGGATAGGGGATATGGATAACAATGTCCCGGTATTTTGTTGATAATTGTCAACGGTTATTTCTTTCCCTGTTAAACTTGAGGCGCATTGCAGCATATAATATGTGAGTGTTTGTTTTTCATAATAACTCAAATCAGTAAAGTCGGTAGGCGAAGATTGGCCAATACAAAACGAAATCGGAATTGGCGATATACTGTGGTTTTTATAGGTATATAACAAAGACAGGTGAGCTCCTGCAGAAATACCCATTAATATGATTTTATGAACAGTAACACCTACTGCATTTGCTTTGGATTTTATCAGTTCTATTGCAGAATGGACATCAGCAAGCATATCGTCACAATTTGCTCCTTCCCCAAACATACGATAATTCATTGATGCCGCAACAAAATAACGGTTTGTTGAAAATTTGTAAGCTGTCCACTGATGCTCATTTTTATCACCACCTTCCCATCCTCCGCCATGTATAAGCAGGATAGCATTTACTGGTGTTGTAATATTTGCAGGAACATCAGGAAAAATCAGGTCGATAACCTGGGACGTTGATTTGCCATAACTCAAGTTTTTGTATTCTTTTATAAATTTGGAAGATTCATCATCCGGTTCCGGTTTTGGTTC
>JAITVX010000069.1 GCA_031285575.1 Bacteroidales bacterium | reverse complement strand
GGGGTCATTGAAATGATGTTTAAATGTAAATAAATTGGGTTTTAAATATTATTGTTTAACTTTGTACTACCGTAGGGGACGGGGGGGCTGCGTGCCCGCCCATGCAACCACGGAAATATATGCGAAGTGGCTATGGCTGCTTCGCTTTTTTTCGTCTGAACTTAACCAGCTCTCCATTGTTGTAGAAATATATCCTGTCCAGATACTTGCGCAGTTTAAACTGATTCTCGGCAGTTGTTTTCAATATATCTGTATTTCGCTTTCTTTATTTGGTTTCAATTCTGTTTTTTATAACTTACCACTGTTTATCTGTGAGATTGGTTGGATAAGTACTCATAACTTATGTTTTGGCAACCATAAAATTATGAAATAATATTCAATCAATTGAAGCTAAATACATTATATTGTAGTTAAATAAATTCAAAACAACTTCTTGGTTTAAAAACATAAAACGTGCTGTGCAAAATTCCGCGGGGTTATGTTGTTCTTATGTTTCCCGCCGGTAATATAACCTGCAATAAAAAATATGCACCAGCAATAACATCAAAACCGGATTTATGTTTAATTTTACCCCCCGAAATGATTAGCGATAATGCGTTAAGATTAATCTTCTTTATACTATGAGATTCGATAACAAGGTTACGGTAATAACAGGGGCATCGTCGGGCATAGGGCTGGCGCTGTCGAAAGAGTTTGCCTCCCGCGGCTCGAAAGTTGTTATGGGTGCCCTGCCCGGAACAGGCCTGGCCGACAGGGCCGCCGAAGTAAGCGCCATGGGCGAAGCGTTGTGGCTCGACATGGATGTTACAAAACCCGAAGAATGCAGCTCTCTCATAGAGCTTGCCACAGGACGCTATGGCAGGATAGACCACCTTATATGCAGCGCAGGAATATCGATGCGTGCAATTTTCGACGAAGTAAGGCTTGACGTACTGCACCGCGTTATGGATGTGAACTTCTGGGGAGTGGTTAACTGCACGAAGCATGCCTTGCCCCATATACAGCAAACCGGGGGCTCAATAGTGGGCATTTCATCTGTTGCCGGTTTGCACGGCCTGCCGGGACGCACGGGATACTCGGCGTCGAAATTTGCCCTGATAGGATTTCTGGAAACCATACGTGTTGAAAACCTGAAGAAAGGAGTTCACGTAATGGTTGCGCATCCGGGTTTCACTGCAACAAACATACGGTTTCATGCCCTTACCGCCGACGGCTCGAAGCAGGGTGAATCGCCGCGCAACGAAGAAAGAATGATGACAGCCGAATACGTTGCAAACCGCATAGCACGCGGCATAAAGAGGCGCAGGAATACACTCCTGATGGATTTCACCGGCTACGGAACGATGATACTGAAACTGCTTGTCCCGCGTATTGTTGACAGAATATATTATTCGCACATGGCCAAAGAACCCGATTCTCCGTTTAAATAGCGGTGAAGGTGCAAAATACCTATGTCGGCCTTAAACAATATAAGAAAACCTGTTGAAACCGAGATGGCTCAGTTTGAAGTCTATTTCGGCCATACGATGAAGAGCGACATCCCTCTTCTGAAAATAATACTCAACTATATATTCCGCCGCAAGGGCAAACAGATGAGGCCGCTGCTTGTATTCCTCACGGCCAGGCTTAATGGCGCAGTTACCGAATCTACCTACGTGGCCGCAACGTTTATTGAGCTTCTGCATACCGCATCGCTTGTGCACGACGATGTGGTTGACGATGCCGGCGAAAGACGCGGCGCACTGTCGGTTAACGCCCTTTGGAATTCCAAAATAGCAGTTCTGGCAGGCGACTACATGCTTTCGAGAGGGATGCTTATAAGCGTTCAGAAAAAAAGTTACGACATGCTCGAGATTGTATCGGAAGCTGTAAGGAAGATGAGCGAAGGTGAATTGCTGCAACTGCAGAAGGCACGGAAACACTATATTACCGAAACTGACTACCTGCGTATAATACACAGTAAAACGGGGGCACTCATTGCAGCCTGTACGGCGTGCGGAGCGTGCTCGGCAACCGACAACGCCGATACCGTTCGGTTAATGAAAGAATTTGGTGAAAATACAGGCATCGCATTCCAGATAAGAGACGATTTACTCGACTATGAAAACACCGGGCTCTCCGGAAAGCCACCATGCAACGATATTAAGGAGCGGAAAATTACCCTGCCGCTTATATATGCCCTTGCCCGGGCACCATACCTTAAACGGCATCGCATTGTAAGAATAGTAAAAAGCCGGAAGAAAACCGCTTCGGAAATTTCGGAAGTAGTGCGCTTTGTTTCAGAATACGGAGGCCTGGAATATGCAGCGCAGAGGATGAACCAGTATCGAGACATGGCTCTTGCAGCGCTCGATACCTATCCAGAGTCGGAAGTAAAAACTTCGCTGAAGGAGTTTGTCTGTTATACAACAGAGAGAAGAAAGTAATGCGGCCAAAACTGAATGACGTATTCCGCAGGTTGTAAGGCAGGTGTTTTTACTCTGATTCGACTATATTTTTTATAATTTGCCACTGTTTATCAGTGAGATTGGTTGGATAATTATTCGTAACTTATGTCTTGATAACCATGAAATTATGAACAGCACTCAATTAACATGTTGATATTATGTATGTTATATTATAATTTATAAGTTCAAAACAACCTCTTAATTATCCTGCTTTTTTAAGTTTTCTACTTCTTTTTTTAATTCATTCCTTTTCTTTTCCTACTCAATAATATACAGCGTTAAGGATTTCCCTGTTTCTTTCCTGGGGATTGCCTTAGGCCTGTGTTTTTTAACAACATCTTTAACCCACAACATCGTCGAAATGTCATACCAGTCAGCCATCGGACGCATAAACTCCGAAATAGGATACATAAATAAATCAAAATGATCATCTGATATTTCACCTAAAATGATTATTTTATGTCTCATAATCAGTAAGTTTTATGAATTTACTAAATTTTATATCACAATATCCAGACGAAGCAAGTTGTCGGCAAACATTCAAAGAGTTCCGCGATAGACAAGTGGTTGTATGCCCTCATTGCGGTTGCGAGAAACATTACTGGAAGAAAGACAAGGAATGCTACGGGTGTAAAAAATGCGGTAAACGCCAAAGTTTACGCGCCAACACAGTGATGCATGGTTCGCAATTACCCTTTCGCTATTGGTGCATTGCCATTCATTTGCTTACTTCGCCCAAAAAGAGTTTTTCGGCCTCAGAGCTTCAGCGTCAGTTAGGTCATAAGTATTATGAGCCGATATGGGCGATGGTTCACAAACTTCGTCTGGTTATGGGTAAACGCGATGGAAAGTACTCTCTTTCAGGGGTACTTGAACTGGATGAGGGATTTTTCTCAACGGAAGCAGACGATGATGAAAAAGGCAAGTCTCTAAAACGGGGACGCGGCAGTCAAAAGAAAAGCAAAGTTCTTGTGATTACAGAAAGCGAGCCTGTTGACGGCAAGTCTGCATCCAAAGGAAAATCCGGAAAGGTCGGACATATCAAAATGATTGTTATCAATGATTTGAAAGCAGATACAATCACCCCATTGGTGGAAGAAAATGTATCAGGTGAATCCATCAT
>JAITVX010000058.1 GCA_031285575.1 Bacteroidales bacterium | reverse complement strand
TTTTTTGCAGACAAAAGGTGGACATGCCGGGTTGGAAAACAGCAGGGTTTGTAACCCAAATCGTACCCCCATAAAGAAAAATTCAAACAAAACTCACGGATTGTTAAACAAGTAAAATTGATTGCTATTCCACTGATAGGGAGCTATAAAATAAAAATGTTATAATAACCAACTGACATGAACAATAAGAAGATGTTACTTATGATACTCGACGGCTGGGGCGCCGGCAACGGTTCAAAGGCCGACGTTATAAGCCAGGTTCCTACCCCAAACCTTACATATTATACCGAAAACTATCCCCATTCGATTCTTCAGGCATCGGGCGAAAACGTTGGCCTGCCCGACGGACAGATGGGCAACTCGGAAGTAGGGCATCTGAATATAGGAGCTGGAAGGATAATATATCAAGACCTTGTTAAAATAAACAAAGAGTGCCGCACGGGCGAAATAAGGAACAACAAAACCCTTGGCGAAGCATTCACCTATGCTGCAAACAATGGCAAGCAGGTACATTTTATGGGGCTGCTGTCCGACGGTGGCGTTCACTCGCTCGACAGGCATCTCTATGCGCTTTGCGACATGACAAAAGATTACGGGATAAGAGACGTTTTTATCCACGGTTTCGGCGACGGACGCGACACCGACCCCAAAAGCGGGCTGGGATACATGAAAAACCTTCTCGAACATCTTGAAACATCGAACGGCAGGATGGCATCGTTCATTGGCCGGTATTATGCAATGGACAGAGACAAAAGATGGGAAAGGGTAAAAGAAGCGTACGACCTTATTGTGCACGGAAAAGGAACGCCAGTAATCGATATTGTTAAAGGCATGCAGGAGTCGTACGATAACGGAATAACCGACGAGTTTATGAAGCCCTTGACCGTAACCGGCGAAAACGGTAAACCTGTCGGCACAGTTAAGGAAGGCGACGTGGTTGTATTCATAAATTTCAGAAACGACCGTGCCAAGGAACTGACCATAGCCCTTACCCAGAAAGATATGCCGGAATTTGACATGAAAACCATTCCGCTGTATTATTGCACAATGACCCCATACGACGCAACCTTCGAGGGGCTGCATGTTATTTATCCGAAAGAAAACGCAGGCAACACCATAGGCGAAATATTATCAGGTGCAGGCAAGCAACAGCTGCGGATTGCCGAAACGGAAAAATACGCCCATGTAACATTCTTCTTCTCGGGCGGCCGCGAAGAGAAGTTTGCAGGAGAAGAACGCATACTTATACCATCGCCCAAGGTTGCCACATACGACCTTCAGCCTGAAATGAGCGCTTATGGCGTTAAGGATGCCGTTATAAAAGAAATTGAAACAGGCCGGTACGACTTTATATGCCTTAACTTTGCCAACTGCGACATGGTTGGCCACACCGGCGTTTATGAGGCGATTGAGAAAGCTGTAACCACCGTTGACGAATGCGCAGGAGCGGTAATCAAAGCCGCAAGAAAAAACGGATACGACGTTATTGTGATATCCGACCACGGCAATGCCGATAACGCCGTGAACGAAGACGGCTCGCCCAATACCGCCCACTCGCTGAACCCGGTTCCGTGCATCCTTGTAAGCGACGGCTACAAATCAATAAACAACGGGGTGCTGGCCGACGTTGCTCCAACAATTCTTGCAATAATGGGAATACCCGCCCCGCCCGAAATGACAGGCGAAGTTTTAGTATAACCGTTTTCTTACAGCAATACTGTTTGCAATGCTCCGCATAAACGACGTCATATTCAGCCTTGATATTCTGCAGAAAAAATTCAGGTGCAACCTGTCGGCATGTAATGGAAACTGTTGCCGGTATGGCGACTCCGGCGCTCCGTTGAATGCTGCCGAAGTAAAAATTATCGCAGACGTATATCCGGAGATAAAACATTTACTGCGACACGAAGGTATCGACGCAATAGAAACACAGGGAACAAGCGTAAGGGATTTTGAAAACGACAGCGTAACCCCGCTTGTAGGCAATGAGGAATGTGCCTATGCCTTAATAGAAAACGGTATTCATTTATGCGGCATTGAAAAGGCCTTTGAAGCGGGAATCATTGATTTCATAAAGCCGGTATCGTGCCATCTTTTTCCCGCCAGGGTCAAATACTATTCCAACTTTACGGCAGTAAACTATCAGGAACTTCCCATCTGCGCCACTGCCAGAAAAAACGGAAAGGCGGGAAACATGTATCTGTACGAATTTCTGAAAGAACCGCTAATCAGAGCTTTTGGCCGGGAGCTGTACAACGAACTGTGCATTGCCGCCGTAGAGATGCGGAAAAATAAAACCTTGTTACGGAGATTTGCTGAATAATTTTTATGGCATCCGCACGAAATCTTTGCAGCACGTTTCCTGTTTTCAAAGTTAATACAAATAAATAATCCCCGTCAACTTCTCTTTGGCGGGGATTATATTTTTGTTTGCTGCCGGTTGGTTAAATTTTAATTCCACCTTCGGCAATCGTCCAACCTTTGGCAGCGGCGATTGTACGGTCGCAATCGCTACTGCCGGGGTTGTTACCTGTGTATATGGTCTTATCCTCACCGGCGCCCCACATTAGACTTCTTGGGAAATATGCAGTATGTTATTTCAAACACAATATTCTGCATCGTCATTGCGAAGGCAAAGCCTGAAGCAACCGAGTTTACGAGCTCGGCGAAGCCAATCCAGAAAATGTGTACTGTATGGATTGCTTCCCGCTTCGTGCCTCGCGTTCGCAATGACGAACAGGGTATGGAGGTTCTGTTTTCCGAAGAAGTCGAATCTTCGCCTTGGAAACATCCGCCTGCCGGAACAGTGTTATTCCGGCAGGCGGAATCGCCCGTATCCGGCAGGCGGAATCGGGCGATTCCGGTGCATGGAATTTACCGCACCGTGAGTATCTTGTCGAAAAGGAAATTGCGCGGCTCCCTGAGCATGTTTTTGCTGTGCCCGCCATACTGCGTAATTATGCTGACGTTGTATGCGCCGGCCGGCAGTTCGGGTATCACAATAAGCAGTTCGGAGGGGTTGTTGACAACCATGTCGCTGTTGTCAACACGAATATGCTCCTGTGTGTTCTGGCGTGCGAAATATACGCCGCACGACGGGTTGTCGCCCGCCACCTTCAGCCTGCTTCCGGTTATGCGGAGGTTGCGGCCGGGTGTAAGCAGGTCGTTCACGCTGCCGGTCTTTACGTCTGTTACCTGCGCTACGAACAGCAATGTGTCGGCCACGCCCATTATCTCTACTTCTACCTGTTCGAGTTCCCTGCGCAGAAGCGCTCCCTGGTGGAAATCGAACAAGAGGGTGTGCTTCGCAGGGTCGAACTGTTCGGTGGGGCTGTCGAATACGCCGCGAATGCGGGGCGACGCCGAGAACCATCCGTCGGCATTGAACGAAAAACCGTCGCACAGGTTATACGCCATTTCCCTGAACAGCAGGCGCGAGGCATGTTCTATTGCCAGGGCCGGCATGTCGGCTCCGCCACGCGCAACTGCCGATGCGCAGAGGTCGGCTATGCCGAGCGTGCGTTCGGAATTTACCTTTGCCATGAAATCGTTGGGGTTTTCGGTAAGCGCGTTGTTGTACAGGTGCGCTTTAATTTTGTGATAGTTTGACATGTTATAACCGGTTAAGAATTAGTAAAAACTGCAGATGTTCCGATATGAAACGAAGCAAATATATTAAAAGGTTTTGATATTCTGTATGAAACTTTACAATAGACCTTTTCGGGTAATATGCAGTATGTTATTTCAAACGCAGTATTCAGCATCGTCATTGCGAAGGCAGAGCCTGAAGCAACCGAGTTTACGAGCTCGGCGAAGCCAATCCATGTTGTGTTCTGGATTGCTTCACTGCGTTCGCAATGACGGAAAAGAGTGTTCGTCATTGCGCGGCGGAACGGCGAAGCAATCCAGGTTATGTTATGGGTTGCTTCCCGCATTACGGCCGTAATTATTTTCGCCAGAGCAGGCTTTTCCGTTATTAGTACAGATTTGTTTGCTTCACGTTGTCAGATACCTTCTTTGTTCAGGCGTATGGTCTTGCTGTAAAAACTTTCCGCATTTACGCTGTACCCTTCAAGGGGCATTATTTTTTCATGTATTGCGTCAATTATCCACGAAGGCTGCGGAAAAAAGTATTCTTCCATTTCAAATGCGGGCGTAATCCAGTTGCGCGAGCCGACAACAACCGGCGGCGCGTCGAGCCAGTCGAAAGCCAGTTCGGTAATAACCTGCGACATCTCTTTCAGAAACGAGCCTCTCGACGATGCATCGCTTACAAGAACTATCTTACCGGTCTTTTTAACCGATTCAATAACCGGTTCGTAGTTGAACGGCACAAGCGACCTTGCGTCAATAATTTCAGCGCTCAGGCCGTAATTGTCGTGCAGTATATCGGAGGCCTTCATGGCCGTGTATAAAGCCGAGCCTGCCGTAAGTATGGTTATGTGCGAGCCATGCCTTTTTATATCGGGCTCGCCTATCGGTATTTCGTAGTAGCCTTCGGGCACGCCTCCTTCGTGAAACATTTCACCGATATCGTATATCCGCTGGCTTTCAAAGAATATAACAGGGTCGGAACCCTGCAGAGCAGAGTTCATAAGCCCTTTGGCATCGTATGGAGTGGCTGGGAACACTACTTTAAGGCCGGGTATATGGGCGGTAAGGGCAGTCCAGTCCTGCGAGTGCTGCGCCCCGTATTTTGAACCTACGGATACCCTGAGTGTTACCGGCATTTTTATAATATTGCCGCTCATTGCCTGCCATTTGGGCAGCTGGTTAAATACTTCGTCGCCCGATCTTCCGAGAAAGTCGCAATACATTATTTCGGCAATAACCCTTCCGCCGCACATTCCATATCCTATTGCTGTTCCGGCAATGGCACCTTCCGAAATGGGCGAGTTGAACAGCCTCTGGTATGGCAGGGCTTCGGTAAGGCCGCGGTAAACTGCAAATGCACCTCCCCAGTCGCGGTTTTCTTCGCCCCATGCGGCAAGTGCAGGGTCTTTGTAAAACCGGTCTATTACCGCTTCAAATATACCGTCGCGCAGCTGGAACTGCCTGGCCTTTGAAACGGGTTTCCCTTCGCTGTCTTTCCAGAAACGCTCCTTGTTTTTAAGAGATTTAACCCTTGGATTATCGTCCATCGGCATAAGGGTTTCCGGCTTTCGGTCATCCATTCTGTCGATTGATTCGTTTGAAAACATCATTTTGCCAATACAGTCGGGGTCGGTGGCAAGGTTTAGTCTGGGTGAAACGGTATCGTCGATAGCCAGGCCAAGTATGAGGCCAAGGAGGTCTTTAATGCTGTGTGTTATGTCGTCGAGTTTGCTTTGTGAGGCAACAGCCGCCGCAACCAGCTCATTGCCGTATGAAATGACAGAGTCTTCGCGCTGCCATGCTTCTATTTCTTCTTTCGACCGGTACGACGATGCATCGGATGGCGAATGCCCGCTTATTCTGTATGTCAGCGTGTCGAGGAGTGCGGGGCCATTGCTGTTGAGCAGTATCTGTTTTTTTCTTGCAAAGGCGTCTATCACGGCCAGCGGGTTGTATCCGTCAATACGTTCGGCGTGCATCTGTTCGGGGTTAATGCCTGCCCCCACCCTGGCAAGAGAGCCGTAGCCCATGGTTTCGCCCATTGTCTGGCCGCCCATGCCATACAGATTGTTCATGAAGTTGAAAATTATCGGCAGCCCGCCCCTGTATTCTTCGGGCCACAGTGTTTTATACTGGTCCATCGACGCAAAGCAGATAGCTTCCCATACAGGCCCGCATCCCATTGATGCGTCGCCTATGTTGCACACTATTATTCCCGGCTTTCTGTTGATTTTCTTGTACAGTGCAGCTCCTGTGGATATATCGGCCGAGCCGCCTACTATTGCATTGTTGGGATATATGCCGAACGGTGTGAAAAATGCGTGCATCGACCCGCCGAGCCCCTTGTTGAATCCATTGGCGCGGGCGAATATCTCGGCAAGGGCTCCGTATAGCAGGAATCGTTTTGCAAGTTCCTTTATAGAGCCGCTGAACCCATGTTCTACTACTTTGAGGGCTGCCCCGCCGAAGTAATTTTTCATGATGTCGTAAAGCGTGTTGTCGTCGAGGCGGTGTATTGCCGACAGTCCTTTGGCAAGTATTTCGCCGTGGCTTCTGTGCGAGCCGAAAATATAATCGTCAACATCAAGGTTGTAGGCCATTCCTACGGCCGATGCTTCCTGCCCTATCGAGAGGTGCGCCGGCCCGGGATGATTGTACGTTATTCCGCTGTACTCGTTTGTGGTTTTTATCAGGTTAAGCATTGTTTCAAACTCGCGGATAACAACCATATCGTGATAAATACGGATAAAATCATCGGGAGTGAATGTTGCTTTTTCGTCTTCTATCGTTTTCCGGTATTGATTAACGGGTATCCTGTTAAACTCTATGTATCCCGGCTTGCGGACTGTTTGGGGATCTATATTTTGATTTTTTGGCATTGTATGGTTCTTTGTCTTTGATTAGAATTTAAATTCCTCAATCTGTTTTTTTATCTCTTTAAGGAATAATGTGGCCGGGCCACCGTCTATTGCCCTGTGGTCGTATGTAAGGGAAAGCCCCATACAGGGTATAAATGCTAAGATGTTCGAATCAATAACAGCAGGCCGGTTTACAACGGAGCATACGCCCAGGATTGCAACCTGTGGAAGATTTATTACCGGCGTAAACATTTCAACTCCGTAGTTTCCGAGGTTTGAGACTGTAAACGATGCTGCTTCGCTTTTTATAAGTTCAGGGTCGATGTTTCCCCTGCGGCACGATTCGGCTATATGTTTCAGTTCTTTCGACAGTTCGGCAATGTCCATGCCGCTTGCGTTTTTAACGACGGGAACCATAAGTCCGCGAGGCGTATCGACAGCAATGCCGAGATGCACTTTATTGAAGGTTCTTATTTTATCGTTCAGGAAATGGCTGTTTGCTTCCGGAAATTCTTCCAGTGCTCTTATAACGCACCAGCATATCATGTCGTTCAGTGTTATATCCTGTGTTGTAACGCTTTTTTTAATTTTACTGCGTGTGTCGAGCAGTTTCCTTACGTCGGCGCTCATGTGGTGGGTAAGCTGTGCCGAGTTTTGCAGCGAAGCGTGCATCGATTTTGCTATCAGCTTACGCACGTTGCTTAATGGCTGGTCTGAATATTCATGCGTTTCCTGTGTTTTTTCAGCAGAAACAATCGGCGTTGCAATGGCTTTCTCCATGTCGGCTGCAACAATCCTTCCGTTGGGGCCTGAGCCTGCAATAAGGCTGAAGTTAATGCCTTTATCAACAGCTATTCGTTTTGCCCTTGGCGATATTCGTATTTTTCTTTCGCCGATATCGTTGACTTGAACCACCTGGGCTTCCTGTTTTTTTACAGTTTCGGCAGTATTGCCTGTTTTATCGAACACGGGCTTATCTGTTTTACCGGAAGCCGCCGGCGGCGAAAAGTCTTCTCCTGCCGCCCCTATTACTGCAATGTTTGCCAGAACAGGAACTTCGTCGCCTTCACTGAAACAGACTTCAAGAATTGTTCCGTCGCATGGCGACTCGATGTCGAACGCTGCCTTGTCTGTTTCGTACGACAGCAGGATATCGCCTTTTGCTACGGAATCGCCCTTATTCCTGAACCATTTGGTTATTATGCAGGATTCAACCGATTGTCCCTGCCGCGGCATTATTATGGGAACAGCCATATTTGTACAAGTGTGTTGAGTAACATTAAAAAACTGTCAAATATACCTATTTATCACTTACTGCAAAAGTAATTATTACTGTGCAAACCGGCTTATATCATATACTGCCGCCTATTCAACTATCTTCATTGTGTTCATGAGGTAGCCGGCGCCGGCAAACTTGTCGATTATAAAAAGCGCATACCGTATGTCGAGGCTTATGTTGCGGCTCTGTTCGGGGTTGAAGGCCATGTCGCTGGCTACTCCTTCCCAGGCTCTGTCGAAGTTGACGCCTATCAGATGTCCGTCGGCGTTGATGACCGGACTGCCGGAGTTGCCGCCTGTTGTGTGGTTGCTGGCTATGAAACATACCGGTATTTCACCGTCGTGGGCGTATCGTCCATAATCTTTCAGACGGTACAGTTCTTTCAGCCTGTCGGGTACGTCGTAGTCGTAAACTGCGGGATTGTCTTTTTCCATAATACCCTTAAGGGTGGTGAGGTGGGTATAGTAAACCGCGTCTTTCGAGAAATAGCCTTTAACCGCGCCGTAGGCAACCCGTATTGTTGAGTTTGCATCGGGATAAAACAGCCTGCCGGTTTCGTATTTCATCTGCAGGGACATGTATGTTGTGTTCAGTTTTTGCTGCTCGCTAAACAGCCGGTCGAGTTCGGGCGTTACTTTAGTGTCTAAATAATCGGCGGCGGCGGATGCAAGAAGATATAATGGGTCTTTTTCAAGCTTTGAAATATGCGATTCGTTGAACTTACCGAGAAAGGCTTTAAAGCGTGCTTCGTCGGTATAGACCGATTTGGAGAAAACACGGTCGGCAAGTGCTT
The DNA here is from genome assembly GCA_031285575.1 of Bacteroidales bacterium. Taxonomy (GTDB): domain Bacteria; phylum Bacteroidota; class Bacteroidia; order Bacteroidales; family VadinHA17; genus LD21. The sequence continues at coordinate 1,895 of JAITVX010000058.1, read as the reverse complement.
CGAAGTTGCCCCTGCACGAGTTTTTAATCTGTACGTATTCGGGAATCTGCCATTTGGGTTCTATGCTTTCGCCATACAGGGTCATTACTGCGGCAAACAGTTTTTTATCGATGCCGGAGTTGTAGTTTTTATAAAATTCCGTTGAGCCGTTGAGCATGTACTGTCTTACCTGCTCAATTTGCACGGGGTCTTCTCTGTTAATAATCATTTCGGCAAACTGCTGCATGGCTGCCGCAAGGGTCAGGGCATCCGCGCCCCTGAATATCTCGTTTGTGCAGTTGTTTATCACTATGTATTCTCTCAGGCTTTCATACAGTTTGGCGTAGCGCTGAAATATTGTTCCATACTCTCCGGTTCTTTCGCTGTCGGCATTAATCCATTCGGCCAGTTTTTCTTCATACTGCTGCTTTTTATCTATTGTTTTCATTCTGTCGAGCCCGATGTTTTCGCCTGTCCACCGTTTCCACGAATTTGCAAGCCCCGATTTTTTTGCTGCATACTGAATCCGCACAAGAGGGTTGCTGTTCATTGCCTCGTCCATTATCTCTATTTTTTTTGTCCGTATCTCAATCATTTTCGGGTTCAGATAGTTTCTGAGCATGTCGATGTGGAAAGAGGGTACGTACTGGTATGTTACGCCCGGATATCCGAACACCATTGTAAAGTCGCCTTCCTTTATTCCGCGCAGCGATATGGGGAAGAACCATGCGGGTTTGTAGGGCGTATTGCCTGCCGAATATTCTGCCGGACGGTTGTCCTGGCCGGCATAGATGCGGAACAGCGAAAAGTCGCCCGTATGGCGGGGCCACATCCAGTTGTCGGTTTCGCCTCCGAACTTGCCTATTGCCGACGGGGGGGCGCCAACCAGCCTTACGTCTCTGAATATTTCGTTGACAATAAGAAAATACTGGTTGCCCATGTAGAAAGGCCTTACGGCAGCTGCATATCCTGTGCCCCTGACGGCTTCGCGGACAATGGCGTCGATGTTGGAGCTTATCTTTGCATTGCGTTCGTTTTCGCCGGTGTTGCCGGTAATGCCTTCAAGAACCTTTTGGGTAACGTCTTCAATCCGTTTAAGGAAGGTAACCGTAAGCCCCGGGTTGGGAAGTTCTTCGGCGGCCGACATTGCCCAGAAGCCGTCGGTAAGGTAGTCGTGTTCGAGCGACGAGTGCTGCTGAATCTGGCTGTATCCGCAGTGGTGGTTGGTTATTATGAGCCCGTCGGACGATATAACCTCGCCCGTGCAGCCGCCGCCAAAATGAACAACGGCATCTTTCATGCACGCTTTGTTGACGCTGTAAATATCTTCGGCCGTAAGCTTGAAGCCCTTTTCCTGCATCAGTTTTATGTTATACTTTTCTATAAGCAGCGGTATCCACATGCCCTCGTCGGCACGCAGGCCTGTTTGCATGGCAAGCGTGAGAACTGCGCCTGCAAGTAAAAATCGGTATTTCATTTTTCAACAGTTTTTATCTGCATCCATTTTTTTCTTGGATGTAATCAAGGTATAACGATGTGATTTCTTCTTTTTTCCGGTCGCTTTTTGCTATGGCAAATGTATGCAATACGAATTGCTGTACTTCATTTAACGGCGTTGGTGATACTGTTGCTTCCATAAGCTTTCTTATTTATTTTCTTCGCAAAGGTATAACTTTATCTCTGTTTACATCAATCATGCATCCATAATTCAGTTGTTGAATATTATATGATTAATAATTTTGATGCCAACGCTTGCCGGTGAAGGTAAATTACATGTACCTTCGCATCAAATAACAATGTAATGAAACAGACAGTATGTATATTTTTGCTTCTTGGAATATTTTTCCCTGAAAAAACCTTTTCACAGTATTATGAATATCCTTCCGGCGAGCATGACATATTATCCGGACTTCTAC
>JAITVX010000245.1 GCA_031285575.1 Bacteroidales bacterium | reverse complement strand
CCGTAGGTGTCGAGCACAATCTGCAGGCGCGTGGCGGCTGTGCGTGCCTCTGCCCAGAAGTGGTTAAGGGCGGCGCGGTTTGTTTCTGCTATTGCGCGATAGGATACGTCGCGCCGGTGGTCGGCCGCTTTCATGCTTTCGGTAAGCGGACTTTTGAGTATTTTCTTAATGGCCGTGTCTTCCTGCCGGAAGTTCGTGTGCCACGTGTTGTAGAGCGGTTCAATATTGAGCGCTGCGGCTCCGGTTTCAACAATGAGGTTGCCTAACTGCGTTTGCAGCTGGAAGTGCGCATTGTTGGTAAGGTGTACAAGATGTAAATTTTCAATTCCCATAATATATATTTTTAAATGTTAATAAAAGATGCTTTACAGTGGTGCGGCATGGTTGCGCGGAGCCGCGCAAGTATCCTGCAGTGCTGCAACACGGTTGCGCGAAGCCGCGCAAGTGTCCTGCAGCGGTGCAACACGGTTGCAGAAGCTTTTTCGTCATTGCTGTAGCCCCGCAGGGGTGAAGCAATCCAGAAAGACGCAACCACTGGATTGCTTCAGCAACAAGTTGCTTCGCAATGACGTGTTGCATGCCGGTTTCGCAATGACGGGTGGTTTGTGGTCAATATGTATGTTAGTAAATTGTTTATTTACGCAGTAAAATTATAATAAAAATTCCGGGGGAAACATCTACGTATTACGGCAGTTTCAACAAAAAGGGGCTGCCCGAAGTTCCGTTACAGCTAAGAAAAGCTACCAGTTATTCGGTACCCTGTATATGGGGCCGGTTTTCTGCAGCCCTGACGTAATGCGTATCTCTTTTTTCTCGCTCTGGCAGCCGTTAGCGTCGGTGGCCATGACGTACCATACGGTTTCGCCCGTGGGTATGGTGGCGGTGCCGGGAGCGGTTATTACGGTTCCGGTGGCGTTGCTGAAGAAGGTGTATGCAAGCGTGGGGTCGGCAGATGCAACCCAGGTGCGCAGGTCAACCACGTCGCCGGCCATTAGCGGAGAGGGCGCCGTTACCGTAAACAACGGCTGCACAACGGTTATCATCACCGAGTCTTTGGCGGTGCAGGCGCCGGCGGTTACCGTATATACTATCCAGTGGCTGCCCGTGCCGGCGGCTGAGGGGTCGAATACCATGCCTGTTACTCCGGCGCCTGTCAGTGTGCCGCCTGCCGGGGTAACGTCGAGCGTTATGGGCAGCTCGCTGTAGCATACGGCTGCTGCCGGTGCATTATTGAATACTGCCTGCGGCACGGGCTGCACGTCTGCCTGTATGCTGTCGGTGCTCAGGCATCCGGATGGTGTTGTTATGGTATAGTATATCAGGTGTGTGCCTGCGCCTGCAAGTGCGGGATCGAAGCTGTTGCCCGTTACGCCGGCGCCGCTGAATACCCCTCCAGCCGGGGTTGCATCGAGCGCAACCGGAGCGCCGGCAACGCACAGTTGCATGTTGTCGGGTGTAGCAATATCTGCCTGTTCTTCATCTATTACTGTTGCAACAACTGCGCTGCGCGGGCTTTCGCACATCAGTTCGGAGTGTACGCTTACCCACACCGTGAGGTTGCCGGCAAGGGCAGGCGTTTCGTAAACGTCGCCCGCTCCGGTTTGGTTGCCGCCCGTTGCGGCGTCCCACCACAGAAACTCGGCGTTGTCTATTGTCGATGTGGCTGTAAGCAGGGCTGTTGTGCCAGGGCATACGGCAGCGCCTGAGGCCGACGGAGCCGGTGCCTGCACAGCCGACTCGCGCACCTCAACCGGGTTCGACACGGCAAAGCATCCCTGCGGAGTGGTTACTTTTACGGTATATACTCCCACCCCGGCTTCTATGTTGCGTGTTGTGGGGTTGCCCGGGGCCGACCACTGGTAGCTGTAGCCGGGGCCTTCGTTGGCGCTGAGCGTAATGGTTGTGTTTTCGCATACCGTAAGTATTCCGAAAGGCGAAACAACAGCTTCGGGCAGCGGGCGTACCGTTACGCTTATAACGTTCGAGTGCACGCGGCAGCCGTTAATGTCGTCAAATGCCAGAACATACTCGCCCGATTCGTTAACATCGACGGTTCTCCAGTTGCCCACAAGCGTGGTGTCGGTCGGTGTCCAGCGATACCATGTGTAGAGGCCGTTGGGCGGGAAGCTGTTGGTTGACAGTGTTACCGTGCCGCCTTCGCAGAAGTCGGTTGGGCCGTTTGCCGTTATTCCGGGAGGCGGTATGAGCGAGCCGGGGCGTACAACCACGGGCTTGCTCTTTACTCTGCACTCGGCGCCGGGAAGTATCTGTATGGCTGTTACGCTGTAAACTCCGGTTTGGGTAACGGTAATGCTTTTGGTTTTTTCGCCGGTGCTCCATTCGTAGAGCACATCGTCGCGCATGGCTTCGAGCCTTACAAAGCCTCCTGTTTCGCACAGGCTTATGGGGCCTGCCGGGAATATATCGATGGTGCCCGACGACAGTGTTTCCAGGTTGAGTATTTCCGATGTGCTGCTGCAGCCGGTGAGCTTGTCGGTAACTGTTACCTGATACCTTCCGTTCTCGTTAACCACTATGCCCGACGACTGTCCGCCGTCATGATAGTTTTCCCACACGCCGGGGGCGGTTTCAATGCGCCACTGGTAGTTATAGCCGTCGTTTTTGGTTGCAATGAGCGCTACCGAGCGGTCGGGGCAGATGCTGTTCGAGCCCACTACCGTTATTTCGGGCTGGCGCGGAGCCATGTTCACCATTACACTGTCGAGCGTTGTGAATGTGCAGCCTTCGGGGTATGTTACTTCAACCCGGTAAACCATTTTGCCCCATATCGCAGGGTTGTCGAACTTTATAGCCGGTGTTGTTTCGCCGGTGCTCCAGAGGTATGTAGAGCCTTCGGGCGCCTGAACGCTCAGCTCCATTATGTCGCCCTGGCATATAGTGTCGCGCGGCGCATCTATTACGGGATAGTATTGCGGCTTCTCTGTTACTTCCACGCTTGCTTCCTGAACGCATCCGAACCGGTCGGTTACGGCAACTACATATACGCCTTCGCGGTCGGCATAGATGCTCTGGGTGTTGTCAACGTATTCGTTGTGCGTGCCGGTAATGCGCGTCCACTGGTATGTTACGCCCTGGGTAACGGTAAGGTAGAGCGGAACGTTGGGGCAAATGTCGAGGCTTCCGCCCGATGATATTACCGGAGGCGTTGTGGGATAGCCGGTAATTTCCACCGGGTATGCAATTCCGGTGCAGCCGTCGGGTGTTACTGCCACTGCATGGTATGAGCCGGGCTCGGTGGCGGTGTATGACGCTGAGTATGCTCCGTAAATCGATTCGCCGTTGCGGAACCATTCGTAAAGGCTGCCGGGGTCGGCGCCATCAACCGTCATGGCTATGCTGCCGCCGGGGCACAGCTGTGTCTGGTTGCCGGCTGTTTCAATACTTATGCTTACGTCAACGGTAACTATTGTTACGGTATCTGACGTGGCTGCGCAGCCGTTGGCGTATTCAACAGTAATGGCGTATTTGCCTGCGCCGGCAACGAATATGCTTCTCGTTTCTTCGCCGGTGCTCCAGAGGTATGAAGCTGCTTCCGACGACGCAAGTTCTACTTCGTCGAGCTGTTCGGAGCATACTGTGATGGTGTTGTCGATGATGCTGAAGTTCGACGTTATAACCGGTATGGCGGGTTCGGGCGCCTGCGTTACCGTTACCGGAGCCGACGTGAAGCGGCATCCCTCGGCGGTAATGATGGTTACCGAATATGCTCCGGGCACAACAACATCGATAAAGTCGGCTGTTTCGCCGGTGCTCCATTCGTAGGTATAGGTGTCGTCAACGGGCGATACCGACAGGTTGAGCGGCGAGCTGCCGCATATTACGGCTATGCCGGCATTAACTTCAGGGGTTATTTCGGCTACGGCCAATACTTCCGCGGGGGCCGACGTTACGGCGCATCCGTTGGCGTCGTAGGCGGTAACGGTGTAGCTGTCGGCATCGGCGTAGCCTACCGTTATTTCCTGCGTGGTGGCGCCGTTGCTCCATTCAAAGGCAACTCCTTCGCTGGCGCGGAGCGTAACGCTGGCGCCGGGGCACAGTGCAAGCTGTCCGGTTACTGCTTCTATTTCGGGCTTAATGGTTACTTCTACTTCGTTGAGCACGAAGCTTGCCGACGAGGGGCAGCCGAACTCGTCTTCAACGGTAACGGTGTATGTTCCGGCGGCGCTCACGGTTATTGTGCGTGTGTCTTCGCCGGTTGACCACCGGTAGTTTATTGCTTCGCCTGCCGTAAGCATAACGGTGCCTCCGGCGCACAGCACGGGGTGTGCCGGTGTTATGCTTGCCGGCGGTATGGTGGCGTTGTTCGATATAACTTCAACCTGCGGAGCGTTGAATGTGCAGTTGAGCGTGTCGAGTGTTGCGCTGTAGAAGCCTACTTCGGTTACGAGTATTCTGTTTCCGGTTGCAAAGGGGGTGGCCGAGCCGTCGCGGTACCAGCGTATGTCTTCGGGTATGGCGCCGGTATGCGGGGCAAGCGACAGCGTAACGGGTGTGCCGTAGCATATAATCATAAGCCCTTCGGGGTGCGATATTACGGGGCGGATGTCGTTAACTGCTATCTCAACCGTGTCGGCAGTTGCTTCGCAGCCGTTGATGTCGGTTATGCGTACCGTATATTTTCCGGCGGCTGATACTGTTATGCTTTGTGTGGTTTCGCCGTTGCTCCACAGGTATGCCGCCATGCCGCTGTTGGCTGTAAGTGTTTGGCTTTCGCCCATGCATAGTTCGGTTGTGCCTGCCGGCGTTATGGTGGCTGCGGGTGCGGGGAAGGGGCTTTCGGTCATCGTTACGGGGTTGGATGTTGCTTCGCAGCCGTTTGCGTCGGTAATGGTTACTGTGTATTCGCCGCCTTCGGTTACCCACACGGTTTGCGTGGTGGCGCCGTTGCTCCACAGGTATGCGTGCGCCGCGGTAGAGTGAAGGGCTATCGACCCGCCCTGGCATATAAGGCCCGAACCGTCGATGGTAACAACCGGTTTGGGTATTTCGTCGATAAAGTATGCTGTGAATGTTTCCGAGGTGTCGATGCAGCCGGCGGCGCTTCCGAAGCTTATGAGGCGGTAGTCGCCTGCTGCGTCGCTGTCTATCGAAATCTGCCCGCCGGTCGAGATGTCTTCCCAGTTGCCGGGCGTTGACATGCGCTGCCACAGCCAGTGCGCTGCGGGCGACGCTTCGAGTACTATATTCTTGCCAACGCACACCGGCACAACGCCAAGGGGGGTTATTACGGCCGGCTCGAGGTCGAGGCATGGCGGCACGTAGCAGTCAACAGCCGTAAGGCCGGCGCTGTTGCCTCCGCGGAAGTATCCGCCCATGGGTTCGTCGCCAAGCATTACGGGGTTGGCGCAGGCTTCTATGAGGCCGCGGCTGTCGTCGCCACCGTATATGCTTGCTCCCGTAAGTGTTTCTTCAATAATGACGCAGGCGGTTTCGGTAAGCATAAGCGACGACGAGCCGCCAAAGAACGAACCGCCGCCGGCTATCAGAATTTCGTTGCACATAACGGCCACGCTGCGCGACGCGCCGCCGGCAAACAGTGTGGCCTCGCCCAGAAGCTGCTGGTTGCAGTCGAGTATTTCGAGGTAGCTGCGGCCGCCCTGAAACATTGGCAGGTTTACGTCGATAATAGACGGTTTGGCGAGGCAATCGACAAAGAAATCGTTGCTGGGCCCTCCCTTGAACAGCCCGGCAGGCTCTTCGCCAGCGGGGTTGAGAACTGTGGGCATTCCGCACGTTACTGCCACTCCCGTGCCTGCGCCGCCGGTAAATGGCGATGGTGTGTTTTCAATAAGCTGCTCGGGAACTGCACAGTCGAGTATAACGACAACCGAGCTGCCGCCGCTGTACATTCCTGTAACCGGCTGGTCGCCGCCGCCAAGATACACAAAGTCGGGTGTGCAGCCCATCCATGTTTCTTCCGAATCGCCGCCGGCAAATATGGCGTCGCCGCCACTCTGCGCCAGCACTGAGGCGCTGAAAAACGTGGCTGCAAGAAGTGATAATATGGCGAAACGGTAAGGCAAGGGTTAAAATGTAACGTTTTTAACAATACTTACATATAGTATCAGCATGCGCAGTTTTTTGCGGAGGCTTTCGGGAACTCCCGAAACCTTGCCGACAACCGCGGGGGCGCTTTCACAGTGTTGTGAAACCTTGCCGACAGCCGCGGGGGCGCTTTCACAGTGTTGTGAAACCTTGCCGACAGCCGTGGGGGCGCTTTCACAGTGTTGTGACGCCTTGCCTGTACAATACACTACTCCTTCTCCGGGGAGGTTTCGACCGGTTTCAGCTGCTGATGTGCTTTTCATCTTTATGTGGCTTTATGTTTTTTCAGGAACGCCTGATGTTCATTTTATTTTAATATGCATGTTCCGGTGATGCCGGCTGCGCCGGCGCACGGCCGTTGCTTACAGGTCGCTTCTCACGCCGCGTCCTCCGAAGCTCTGATGCCGCCCCGTATTGCCGAGGTTTATATACATGCGGTCGGAAATTCGCGCTCTTGCAGCCGGGTCGAGGTAGCTGCCTCCGCGGAAACCGAGGCCGGTGCCTGTTGGTGCAGGCCATAGCCTTGCGGCTCCGTTCATGGGTACGCTGGGGTTTACTCCGGGGCCTATTTCGCCGTTGCCGTGTCCGTTTACGAGTGCTCCCTGAAACATGCGCCCTTCGTTTATACCTGCGCTGACGCAGCGTTCCCACAGGTTGCCCGACATTTCCATTACGCCATAGTATGTAGCTCCGGCTTTTTCGCGGCTGCTTACGGGGGTGGCAAATCCGCCGGCGCGTATCGGGCCGTCGAGTTCGGTGTTGGTGCCGCTTCCTATTGTGGCGCCTGATGTTGACGACACGGCGCTGTTGCCGCTGGCATTAGACGGCGCTTCGTTGGGGCCTCCCTTGTTTGAAAATCCGGCAGCCGGCGATATGTTGGTTGTGCCCCAGGCATACTGTGGCCGGTAGGCCGGGTCGGTAGGCACTGCTTCGGGGCCGCGGCATATTTTTTCAAATTCAAACTCCGACATGGGTCGAAGCCCCGCCCACACGAGCCATGCCATGATGTCTTTTGTTCCGAGGTAGTTGCACGGCAGGAATGCTGCCGAAGGGTTGGCAAGGTCGTATTCGGCCGGAACGTTGGCCGTGCCGGTTCCGTCTCTTTTCTTTATGCCGTAGCGTCCCACCGCGTCGGCAGAATGATGGTATGTTCCGGCGTTTTTCACCGCCACAAGGTTTTTGTTGAGAAACTGAATATATTCGCCCTGCGTAATTTCGTATTTCATGCAGTAAAAGGCGTTGAAGCCGCGCGGGAAGTTGCCGTTTATTGCTGCGGCAAACCGTGCTACCCAGTCGCCCGTATAGTTTGTATTATTTTCAAGACGGTTGCTGGGGTTTACATCGTCGGGGGCATTGGCTGCAACCGGTGCCGGAGTAACCACCTGCGACGAGATGGAGTTGTTGCGGAGGTTGTTACGTATTCCGTCGTAGGTTCCGTTTACACTTCCGCGGATGTTCACCGCGTTTGAGAAGTAGTTCAACCACGATGGAGCTGCTGCGCTTACCGTTACAAATTCTTCGCCAAACCTGCCTCCGGCATTCGACTGGTTGCGCCTGAAGCGCCTGTCCGATGCCATGTCGCCCAGGAAATACTGTCCCTGCGGTATGTAAACCATTTCGGTAGCCAGCACACACACTTCCACCTGCTCGCCCCCGGTGAGGCCGTTCTGCGGGAAGTCCCACCTAAGCTCTATGTCGGGGAATGCTACGGTGCCGTTTCCCGGCTCCTTGCGGAAAATAAACGCCCCCACGCCAACAGTGGTGTTAACACCGCCCACACCCGCAATGCTGCTGCCTATTTTGAATGAAGCATTAGATGGCACCGTGCTGCCGTCGGCCTTTATGTAGGCGTGGCTCCAGTTGTCGCCGGGCAGCGTGCGGTATTTTACGAATACCCATGCTGCGTCCCAGTTCTTGGGGCCGTCGGCAAGGCGCCACGAGTGGTCCCACGTAAGCGAGAACTTCACCTGTGCGCTCTTCTTGTCATCGTTGGTTGTTACAGATGTATTAAGCACCTGTATGCCGCTTGCAAAAACCTGTATGCTGAACGCCGCCAGCAATACTGTACATGATAAATACTTTCTGAACATGACTTTTAAACTTTATAAATTTAGTTACGACTTTGGTTTAAGACTAATATTTGCCTACTAATACGTAAAATTAGATAAAAGGTTACATTCCGTGCAGATAATTTTATAAAATAATTTTACAACGGGTAAATATCGGCAACCAACCGGCTGTATTATCTGTAAAATGGCACCCCTCCCCTGCCGTACAATATACCTCTTATGAAAACAGAACTTCAATACCCTGTTCGTTATTGCTGACTTTCATTCCGTCATTGCGACCGCGAGGTACGAAGCGGGAAGCAATCCAGAAAGAACATACTGCATATTTCCCCTCAGAAGTCTAATATTTATACCCACCGGCATGATTGTTTTAACCGACACACGCTACATCTTTATACCTATTTTTCAGAACACAGCGTGGTTTCATTTGGTTTTTACATCTGTTTCAGGCAATTTTGCACACATTAATTCCTAATTAAAGGGAAAATGGAAAAGGATACCTTATATAAAAGGCTTATGGACGACTGCCGGTTTCGCGAAGGGCTTAACGCCTGCATAAACTGCGGAACGTGCACGGCCATTTGCCCGGCGGCGGAGTTTTACAGATACGACCCGCGCAGTATTGCCAACATGGTGCAGTCGCAGGACGATGCGGTGATTGAGGAACTGCTCAGGAGCGAGGCTATATGGTACTGCGGCGAGTGCATGTCGTGCGTGTCGCGATGCCCGCGCAAAAATGCACCGGGGCTTATTATTATGGCTCTGCGCAGCCTGTCGCAGGATATGGGCTATTTTACCGAATCGGAAAAGGGACGCCAGCAGCTGGCGCTGAAGCGCACGGTTGGCGAAAATATTCTTAACTACGGATACTGCATTTATCCGCGCGTATTCCACCACGCCATGCACCCCGAATCGGGCCCCGTAAGCAAGTGGGTGGGCGAACACCTCGACGACGTGCACCGGCGGCTCGGCTCAAACCTCGACGGCAACGGGCCGGGCGTGCTGCGCAAAATACCGCAGGCAGCGCTCGACGAGCTTAAAGCCATATTCGATGTTACCGGCGGAACACAGCGCTTTGAAACCATAGAGCGATGTTCGCGAATGAAAGCCGAAGAAATGGGGATACCCTTCGAGGAATACAGCCGCCGCACGGCAACCCTAAACAGTAACAACCACTCAGTGAAATAACCGATGAACATAGAAGGCAAGAGACGTATCTGGGACGATTACCAGAAAGAGATTCCCGACAACAACTATTTTTATGTGCGCAGCTGCATAAGGCAGAATTTTTTCCCGGCGTCGGAACATGTTTTCCTGCAGATTGTGCGGGACAGCCTTAACCTCGATTTCCACGAAACGCCACAGCATACTACCTGCGGCGGCATAGCCTACCACAGCGACGTTATTCCGCAGGAAACCGTTATGACGATAGTAGCCCGACAGTTTGCCCTGATGACCGAAGCCGGATACAGCAACTATGCCGTATCGTGCATCACTTCCTTCGGCCTCTACACCGAGATACTCGAAACGTGGCACCACTTTCCCGAGCTGAAGGAAAAGGTGTGCGAGGCGCTGTGGAAGGCCTGCCGGCGCGAGTTCAGAGAGCCCGAATATATGGCGCATGCCAGCGACATCATATTCAAGCTGCGCCACCGTATTGCAGACAGGGCCAGGTACAGGCTCGTTAACCGCCATACGGGCAAACCGCTGAGGGTGGTGGAGCACATAGGCTGCCACTACTCGAAAATGTTCCCGGCAAAGGGGGTGGGAGGCGCCGAATATCCCTACGTGCTTACGGGCATTGTGGAAGCATTCGGCGGCGAGGTGATTGACTATCCGGAAAGAAGGCACTGCTGCGGTTTCGGGTTCAGGCAGTATCTGGTGCAGGCAAACCGCGGATATTCGCTTGCCAACACACACAAGAAGTTCGAGTCGATGGCGCCCTACGAGCCCGACATGATTATAACCAACTGCCCGGGCTGCCCATATTTCCTCGACCGCTGGCAGTATGTGATAGCGGCAACCGAGGGCAAAACCTACGGCAAGAACAGTTGCGGCATACCGGTGTTCACATACGAGGAGGTGGCCGGCATGGTAACGGGCTTCGACCCGTGGGACCTTGGGCTGCAGATGCACCAGGTGGCGGTGGAGCCCTTGCTCGACAAAATAGGTATTCCCTACAACCCCGAAACAAAATACAGGGGAATTGACAATAAAGACTTGCAGAAACCGGAAATGCCGGAGTTTATAAAATGCTGTTAAACGATGAAAGAAAAAACAGACGCAGTAGTAATAGGCGGCGGCATAAGCGGCATGGAAGCCGCCGCCGCCCTTGCGCGCCTTGGGGCGAAAACCGTTATTGTTGAAGAAAAAGACCGCACGGGCGGGCATGTAGCCCGGTGGCACCAGCTGTTTCCCGACGGAAGCGCCTCGGGCGAACTGCTGAAGCCGCTGCACGACGCCCTGCAGGGCGTCGATATACGTTTGAACACCACCGTTGCCGGCGCCGTGCGCAACGGAAACCGCTACGGCCTCACCCTCTCCGACGGAACGGAGCTCGACGCAGGCGCGGTGCTGCTTGCCACCGGCTTCTCGCTGTTCGACGCGCGGCGCAAGGAAGAATATGGCTACGGCATTTACGACAGGGTTATTACCTCCGACCGGCTCGAGCAGGCCCTTACCGAACAGAAAGGGCTCGGCGCAGCAGGCTACGACCCGCTGCGCATAGGCTTCGTGCACTGCACAGGGTCGCGCGACGAAAAGGTAAACAACCGCCACTGCTCGAAAATATGCTGCGCAACAGCCGTAAAGCAGGCATGCGAACTGAAAGAACTGCATCCGAGCGCACGCATATACTGCTTCTATATGGATTTAAGAATGTTCGGACGCGGCTATGAAGACATGTACCTCCATGCACAGAACAAATACGGCATACAGTTTATACGGGGGCGCGTATCGGAAGTAGCCGAAACCATTGAAGGCAAACTTGCGGTAAAAGCCGAAGACACCCTTGCCGGCCAGCCACTGCGCGCCACGCTCGACTGGCTGGTGCTTATGCCCGGCATGGAACGCCACGAACACACCCCGCACATGGCAGCACTCTTCAACCTCGCCATAGCCGGCGACGGGTTTTTCCAGACCGGCGACGCATACAACCGCAGCACCACGGCCACGCAGCCCGGCATCTTCCTGGCCGGAGCCTGCACAGGCCCCAAAACATACGCCGAATGCATCGGCGAAGCCCGCGCCGCAGCCCTCGCCATTTACGAATACATACGGAAAATATGATCGACTTCGGCTTTTCGCGCACTGAAAGCGCCTGCATCGACCTCGACAGGCACAGCGACCGCCTGCTCAACAGACTTATTGAACGCGACCCCGACATACTTACCTGCATGGCCTGCGGCAGCTGCGCTGCCACCTGCACGGCCGGCCGCTACCTGCCAATGAACCTGCGCAGGGTTATACTGCACGTTCAGCGCGGAAACACACACAGCGAAATACTGCAAACAGCACACTGCATGTTCTGCGGCAAGTGCAGCCTCGTATGCCCGCGCGGAATAAACACGCGGCCGCTGCTTGCCGCAATACGCACGGAAAACACCAACCCGAAAAACACTGCACAATGAACAGCGCAGAAACACACCTTTCAGGAAAAACGTTTTTCCGCACCCATGCAACATGCAGCACGCCGCCGGAACATTCCGCCACAGCCGGGAAAAGCCGCATCAGGCGCCTGCTGCCGTTTTTTCTTCTTACGGCAGCGCTGCTCATGCTGCTTCCCGACATGCTTTCGGCGCAGGACGTGGTGTTTGAACGCAAAAGAGGCATCTACCCGCCCTTCGTATGGCCATTCATGGCGGGGATGACGTTTGCGCTGCTCTACCTGCTCACAGCGCTTGTGCTGATAATAGGCAGGCTGGGCAAACCCGAACGCAGGCAGCTGGGGCGCTCGCTGCTTTCCGTAAAAATATTCCAGTCCATACGCGACATATTTTCCGACTGCCTCGTACACACCAAAATATTCCGCCACAACAAGCTGCTCGGATACATGCACATGAGCATTGCCCTCGGATGGTTTCTGCTTATCGTCGTAGGGCACATCGAAGTGTTTCTCTACACCCCTCACCGCGGCGGCCTGCTCTACTACCCCATTTTTTTCCGCTACTTCGTGTCGGTGCAGGAACACAGCCTTCAGGGTTCGCTGCTCTTTTTCATTATGGACTTTCTGCTGCTGTTCGTGCTGAGCGGCGTAATACTTGCCATGATAAAACGCCTGCGTTCGCGCTGGCTCGGCATGCGCCGCACCACCCGCCTGCGCCTGGGCGACATAATAGCCCTCTACTCGCTGTGGGCCATCTTCCCCCTGCGCCTCATTGCCGAAAGCTTCACATCGGGCGTAAGCGGCGGAAGCTTCCTCACCCTCGGCTTCGGCAGCATTTTCGACGGGCTGATATCGAACCCCGACAGGCTGCTCCCCTTCTGGTGGGCATACTCCATTGCCCTTGGCACCTTCATGGTTTCGCTCCCCTTTTCGCGCTACATGCACATACCCACCGAAATTCTGCTGATACTGATGCGCAACGCCGGCATACGCAGCAAAAGCCCCCGCTACGGAGTGGCCCGCGTTGAAATATACTCGTGCTCGCGCTGCGGCCTGTGCCTCGACGCCTGCCAGATGGGCCGCAGCGGCAAGCACCAGAAAGACGCCACCGTTTACTTCATGCGCAAGCTCCGCTACCGCGAACCGGGCCTCATCGACACCGCCAACGCCTGCATGATGTGCAACCGCTGCAACGAAGCCTGCCCGGTAGAAATCGACTCGTGCCGCCTCAAACAGCACGTACGCGCCGGCCAGCCATATCAGATAACCGAAAACTACAGCCAGCTGCCCGCCATCGAAGCGCCACGCGCCGACGTGCTGTACTATGGCGGCTGCATGACGCAGCTAACACCGCTCATATCGCGCTCGCTCCTCACCGTACTGAGGCAGGCCGGCATAAACGTACAGCAGCTAGACGCCGACGGCGGATTCTGCTGCGGCCGCCCCCTGATGCTTGCCGGACGAACCGATGCCGCCACAGAACTTATTGAACGTAACACCGCACAGATTCTTGCCTCGGGTGCAAAAACGCTGCTTACCTCCTGCCCCATTTGCTACAAGATATTCAGGGAAAACTACCGGCTGCCAATTGAAACAGTACACCACTCGGCCTACCTCTACCGCCTTCTGGAAGAAGGCAGGCTGAACCTGCGCGCCGGAGCCGAAGAATGGATATACCACGACCCCTGCGAACTCGGGCGCGGCTCGGGCATTTACCGGCAGCCCCGCAGCCTGCTCAACAAACTCGGCACCCTGCAGCGCATACCCGAAGAAAAATCGGAAGCACTGTGCTGCGGCGGCAGCTTGGGCACGCTGTCGCTAAGCCGCCAAAAGAAACTGTCGATAACCAAAGACGCGCTGGCTACGCTTACACAGCACAACCCGAAAAAGATTATTACCGCCTGTCCGCTTTGCCAGAAAACATTTGCCCAGGCCACCAGCATCCCCGTTGTCGATATTGCGCAGGCAGTACTGGCAGCGCAGGAGCCCCCGGAACACCCGCATGAAAACAGCAGGAAACTGCACGAACCGGAATATAAACAACAACATAGCCAATTATGAGAAAAATACAGATGTCCGACCTCAGGGCGCAGTACGACAGAATAAAGCCTGAGATCGATTCAGCCATCCAGAGCGTCATCAACTCAACAGCCTTCATTAAAGGCCCCGAAGTAACCATGTTTGAAGAAGAGCTCCGGGAATACAACGGCGTTAAGCACGTTGTGTCGTGCGCAAACGGAACCGATGCGCTGAGGCTTGCCCTGATGGCCCTCGGCCTGAAGGCGGGCGACGAGGTTATCACATCCAACTTCACGTTTATAGCCACCGTCGAATCGATAGCCATGCAGGGGCTGAAACCGGTATTGATTGACCCCGACCACGGTTCGTTCAACGTAACGGCCGAAAGTATAAAAAAAGCCATCACGCCACGAACCAGGGCAATAATGCCCGTGCATCTTTTCGGCCAGTGCGCCGATATGGAAAATATAATGGAACTGGCGCGGCAGCATAGCCTCTATGTTATAGAAGATGCAGCCCAGGCAACCGGCGCCGACTTTATCTTCAGCAACAAGTCGGTTAAAAAAGCAGGTTCCATAGGGCATATTGGCGCAACATCGTTTTTCCCTTCCAAAAACCTCGGATGCTACGGCGACGGCGGCGCACTATATACAAACGACGACGGCATTGCCGGAAAACTGAGAAGCATTGCCAACCACGGCATGAAGGTAAGGTACTGCTACGACGACATTGGCGTTAACTCGAGGCTCGACACGGTGCAGGCTGCAATATTGAGAGTAAAGCTGAGGTATCACGACCTGTTCAATGATGCCCGGCGCACCGCCGCCGACTTTTATGACAGGGCGCTTGCAGCATGCACCGGTATAGAAACGCCCCGGAGGATGACTTTTTCAACGCACATATTCAATCAATATACCATAAAGGTAAAAGACGGCAGAAGAGACGGGCTGAAGAAGTTTCTGGAATCGAAAAATATTCCCTCGATGGTCTATTATCCCTCTCCCCTGCACTCACAGGATGCCTATAAATACCTTGGCTGCGGGGAGACCGATTTCCCTGTAACGGCACAACTGTGTAAGCAGGTAATTTCCCTGCCAATACATTCCGAAATGGAGCAGCAACAGCTTGAATACATAACCGACGCGGTGCTGGAGTTCTTTAAATAGCACCAACGGTTAAAGCTGAGCGTTGAAAATGGGTGAGGACTTTGCTGACTTAAACATCTGTTGTTTCAGTCAGCTCAGGTTTATGTTTCTGAATGTTGATTTTTATTTCAGAAGCAGTTTCGTCAAAGCCTGCATGGATTATTTCTCCCTCTTCACTGCTGTTTGCCTTAATCAATATTTCGGCCATCGGATCTTCGAGGTATTTCTGTATTGCGCGTTTCAATGGCCTTGCACCGAAGCTTGCGTCAAATCCTTTTCCGGCAATAAAATCTTTCGCAGCAGGAGTTATTTCCATTGTATAGCCTAATGATTTAACTCTGCCGTACAATTCTTTTAGTTCCAAATCTATTATTTTGTTTATATCCTCCCTGCCTAACGGGTTGAACATTATTACATCGTCTATTCTGTTGAGAAATTCCGGGGCAAATGTTTTCTGAAGTGCTTTTTGCAAAATGCTTTTTGTTTGCTCGTCGCGTGAAGTTTTCCGTGCCTGCGTGTCGAATCCTATCCCGAATCCGAACTCAGAAATCTGCCTTGTGCCTATGTTTGAAGTAAGGATTACTATTGTATTTCTGAAATCGATTTTCCGGCCAAGGCTGTCGGTAAGCTGTCCTTCGTCAAAAAGCTGCAGCAGGATATGAAACACGTCGGGGTGCGCCTTTTCTATTTCGTCGAGCAGCACTACTGAATATGGTTTCCGCCTTACTTTTTCGGTAAGCTGCCCGCCTTCTTCATAACCTACGTATCCTGGAGGAGCTCCTACAAGGCGCGATATGGAAAACTTTTCCATGTATTCGCTCATATCTATCCGTACCAGGTTATCGGTGGCGTCGAATAAAAATTTCGTCAGCACTTTGGCAAGCTGTGTTTTGCCAACTCCTGTAGGGCCAAGGAATATGAACGTTCCTATCGGTTTATTTGGGTCTTTAAGTCCTGCTCGATTACGCTGTATGGATTTTACTACTTTCTGAATAGCTTCATCCTGGCCAATAACGCTGTCTTTAAGTTCGTCTGCCATTTTCAGCAGCTTTGTGCCTTCGGTCTGGGCAATTCTCTGCACAGGCACACCGGTCATCATGGCAACAACTTCGGCAACTTTATTTTCATCAACAATTTCTCTGTTAAGGGAAAGCTCTTTTTCCCATTTCTTTTTCTCATCGTCTATCATATCCTGAAGTTCTTTTTCCCTGTCGCGGAAGTTTGCGGCTTTTTCAAAGTTCTGATTTTTAACTGCCGTCATTTTTTCCTTTTTGGTTTCTTCAAGCTGTTTTTCAAACGAAAGGATTTTGTCGGGAACAACAATATTGGTGATGTGAACTCTTGAGCCCGATTCGTCGAGCGCATCAATTGCCTTGTCGGGAAAATGGCGGTCGGATATGTATCTGTTTGTAAGATTCACGCATGCTTCAATAGCGTCGTCGGTGAACGTAACGTTGTGATGTTCTTCATATCGTCCCTTAATGTTATGAAGTATGTGTATGGTTTCTTTGGCCGATGTTGGTTCAACCAGTACTTTCTGGAAACGGCGTTCCAGCGCTCCGTCTTTTTCAATATGCTGCCTGTATTCGTCAAGCGTTGTAGCTCCGATACATTGAATTTCGCCACGTGCAAGCGCAGGTTTCAGCATGTTGGCGGCATCAAGCGATCCGGAGGCGCCACCTGCTCCTACTATTGTGTGTATCTCGTCTATAAACAGGATGATATTGTCATTTTTAGACAGTTCATTCAGAATTGCCTTCATCCTTTCTTCAAATTGCCCGCGATATTTTGTTCCCGCAACAATTGAAGCAAGGTCGAGAGCTACAACTCTTTTATTGAAAAGCACCCGCGAAACATTTTTATTTACTATCCGCAACGCAAGCCCTTCGGCAATGGCCGATTTGCCAACGCCAGGCTCGCCAATAAGGACTGGGTTGTTTTTCTTCCTTCTCGACAGTATCTGCACCAAACGTTCTATCTCCCGCTCTCTGCCAACAACAGGATCGAGACGCGCCTCTTCGGCGCTTTTTGTAAGGTCGATGCCAAAATTATCAAGAACAGGTGTTTCCGACGACGGCTTGGATGATGTTGTTGACTGACTTTTTGACATACCGCCAGTTACCTGCCCTTCATCGTCTTCATCTTTCGCAAAATCGGTTCTTGCAATCAGAGGTTCGGCCTCAATTATCCTTCTTATCGACTGGTATGTAACGTCCAGCTCCGTCAGAAATCTGGTTACCGTAGCAGCATCGTCTTTCAAAATGGCAAGAAGGAGGTGTTCTGTTTCAATGGTATCGCTTTTTAATGATTTTGCTTCAAGATACACCAGCCTTAAAACCCTTTCTGAGCTTCTGAGCAGGGGGATAACCTCTTGGTCTGTTACCGATACCGGAACGTCGGCCTTTATAGTTTTTTCGATTGAAGATTTCAGGATCATTAAATCAATTCCCTGATTAATAAGTATGTCAACAGCTACACCTTCTCCATCGCGCAGAATGCCGAGGAAAAGATGTTCCGGACTTATATGACTGTTACCTAACCTTATGGCTTCTTCTTTTGAATAAATCAGAATATCTTTTACCCTTTGGGAAAACTGTGCATCCATATTATTATATTATTATTGCGTCATTATGTCAGCCTAAAAACCGGCAGATTTATAAATTATAATATTTCACCGTAAAATTAAGCATTAAATTTATTATACAACATTTATGCCTGATTTATGTAAAGAAGTCAGACGTGTGAAATTTAAAAAGTGTTTAAAGCCCAGTTTTTGCATTGTCGGCGCCTGTTGAAGCATTATTACAACAGATTTCTTCGGAAAATAGAACTTCAATACCATGTTCGTCATTGCGACCGCAGTGAAGCAATCCATGTGGTACTCATTTTCTGGATTGCTTCAGGCTTTGCCTTCGCAATGACGAACAGGGTAGTGTAGTTCTGTTTCCCGAAAAAGCCTGTTTCAGTCATTTTCATGTTAATGTACTGTGCCGTTGCAACGCCGGGTGA
>JAITVX010000209.1 GCA_031285575.1 Bacteroidales bacterium | reverse complement strand
ATCATCTCTGCTGTCGGGAAGCGGGCCTAACATTTTGGTCAGTGTTTTTGCAACACCATTGTAGTCTCTGAATGAGTTGTATGTTGATGCTATTTCTCCAATCAGAACCTTGTCGTCGGGTCTTTGCTCAAGCAGTTTGTCATAATACTGGTATGCCATAGCAACTTCCTTGTTCATTGCAGCTACAACCTGGTCTAAACTGTCCGCTTTTGCGGTATTTTTTGCTATTACGATGTTCAAAGCATCTTTATCTGCTACCGCTCTTATTGTAGATACTCTTGCTTTATCCTTATTTACCTGATTTCTCAATGCTGCGGCATCATCGGCAAGTTTTGGCGCATTAGCATTTTTCTTCGCAATAATTCTTGCCATATACTGATAGTCTCTCGGAATAATCCTATCGGGAGTTAATGTTGAGAAAAGTGTTTGCATATAATTAAAAGCTTTGTCATAATCGGGCGGATTTTTCTCAAAACTTGAATACCCTGCTATGCGGTTCATGTATGTTCTTGATTTGTCCACCTTGAAAATATCCTCAACATTTGTAATAACTCCCTCATAATCTTTTGCATAGAAAAGAGCATTTACGTACCTTACTTTTGCAGGAATATTTCCAGCAGTAAGAGAAAGGTATTTTTCAAAATATCCTTTTGCCTGTTCAAATCTTCCGGCAAGCAAGTATAATTGACCTAACTCACGATATGCCGGAGCATAATTTGCATCAAGTTCAATTGCCTGTTCATACGGTGGAATAGCTGCCTGCAATGCACGCCCCTTAACGTATATGTTCCCTATTTTCATATTTGCAGTGGGAGATGTTGGGTCAGCCATTTGAGCTTGGTTATAATAATTGATGGCCTTCGAACCGTCATTTTTAAGAATTACAATGTCACCTGCAATCAAATAGACTTCGCTGTTTTTGTTATCTATTGTAATCGCTTCTCTTATAAGAGGAAGAGCTAATGCAGTGTCAACCTGACCTTCTTTTATATATGATTCTGCAATTTTTGCAAGTATCAAGGCATACTGAGGAGCTGGTGGACTTATTTTTTTTATTTTTTTATAGGGTAGCAGAAAACTCCTTGCCTTGCTCCTGTTTGCGTCAGCCGTTTGATTGTCGCCAAGTAAAAATGCGGCCTTTGCAAGCCCAACATAATTCAGTGGCTCATTAGGATCTGTGTCAACACCTTTCTGATATGCGGCTTTTGCGTTATTTACCGCTACAGTAAGCGAGTTGGAAATTGTATCTGAAAAATAATCTAACAGATAGTTTTCGCCCAGATAGAAATAACTTCTGCTGTTTGATGGTTCTTTTTGTATCAACTGTTTGAGAAGTTCTTCAGATTTGTCAAACTGCTCGCTTTTCGTAAATTGAATGGCAGAGTTCAGGTCTTGCGCTACTGCAGTATAAACCGAAACCGCCAGAAAGATTGCCATCGCTAATAATGGCTTTGAGATTAAACGTTTCATAGTTTTTTATTATTAATATCAATTAGTATCATTATAATTCATTCCAAATAAATCAGACCACAAAACTCTTAAAATATTTATAATATTAAAGCCTTTATACAAAAATATCGCTAAATTTTATGATATTTTAATATTTTAATGTCTTACCTGAACAAGTCTTATAGGCATTGTCGCAGGAACAAGCCCTGTTTTAAGGACTATTCGCTGTCCCTGTTCGGCACAAGCCCACTGTATAAATCCTGACCCAAGTCCTGAAAATGTTTCCCGCGAGATGAGGTAGATTTCTCTTACAAACGGGTACGATTTGTCATAAATTGAGCCTTGATAAGGACGATAATATGTTCCGTCGTTAAAAAATGGACGCGAAACTGCAAGAACGTTAATCTTTTTCATAAAACTCATGCTGAGAGAGTCATGTTTGTCGCTTATCCAGTTTACACTTACAATTCCCATGGCGTTTTTGTTACGGCTGACAAAATCAATAACCTCCGGATTGGTTTTAACGGCGTAAAAATTATCCGGCAGTGTGTCTGTTATGCCGAACTGTTCTTTAAAATACCTGATGTTTCCCGATTTTGTGTTGTCGAAAATTACCTGTATGCCGTCTGAGTTCGATCTCGGATTTACCTGTTTCCAGTTTGTTATTTTACCGAGGAATATATCTTTTACTGTGTTGTAGTTAATAAGCGTATCGTTATTTTCCTTGTTTGTAACCAATGCCAAAGCGTCGTAGGCAAAGGCAACGGTACGGGCTACCACCTGCGATGCCCTTAGATATTGAACCTGGCTGTCGGTAAGTTTCTGACTTGTTGCTATAACCTTTACCGAGTCGTTCATGTAATCGTTCATAACGTCGTATTCGGGCTTGTACTGTGGCGTAATATGGGCGTTATTATAAAGATTAGTAAAAGTAAATATTTCGGTATCCAGAAGAGGCTGGAACGATTCGTCAACGGTTATTTTAATATTGCCTCTTGTAGGCGTTTCATCAGTTGCCACGGTTCCGCCTCTGTTAAGACAGGATGTAAATAGTATTACACCCGACAATACAACGGCAAGGTTTTGCCTGTGTTTTTTTAATATCTGCATATACTTTAATATTATTACTCCCTATCGTTTTCTTTATTAAAAAAAGTCTCCTTTATCTGTACATATGATTTGAAAGCTCTGTAAACCCCATAAAACATAAATGTTGAACCAATAATTACCCTTACCGACTTGTCGATAGTGCTAAGGTTAAAGAAAAAAAGAAAATATGAGCCTATGCCAATATAAAACACGACCATAAAAGCCGAAAATATCGAAGATATCTGTTGCAATATTTTGTTCTCATTCATATCGATATTATTTATCAAAAGACAAAAGAACAAAATAATGTTGAAAAAACATCAATGACGTAATATTTTTTATTTTTTTTAGCAACTGTTTTGAATTTATTTACTAATTTTCCTTAAATTGATTAGGCGTAAAGTATATTAATGTGCCCATCAGGCACACACAGGCCATATGCCGCCACACCCCTCACGCAGATTGAAGGCGGCGAATCGTGTGAAAGCTTCATCAGCCTGCTGAATACAACTTTCACCGATACAAACAATATTTACATCCATGCAAAACAAACACCGATGCATAACGTTATATTTGCACCGTAAAAATCACTCTTATGAAAAGACATTCTTTATTTATAATCTGCACCCTGCTGGCAGTTGCTGTTTCGTGTAGAAAGAAACCGACCATTGCAAACGACGATGAACTTGCGAGAGATGCTCTTTATAGTGTAATGCAAATAAGCTATCTGTGGAACACGCTGATGCCGGAAGTGAAAAGAGAAGACTATCCCGACCCCTACAAGTTGCTTGAAGCCATGAGATACAAGGAACTCGACCGCTGGAGCTATGTGCAGGACTACGGCCAGTGGCAGCAGCAGAGCCAGGCGATATTCGTAGGCCACGGCATAATGCTTGGCCTCGACGCAAACGGACGCGCAAGAATAGCACAGATATACAACCAGTCGCAACTGTATGCCAAAGGCGTGCGCAGGGGATGGATTGTGAAAACACTGAACGGCACCGACCTTGCACCGGTGCTCGACGACCCCGAAGCCTACTCGAGCCTCATGGGAGCGTCGCAGGCAGGCATAACGAACACGTTTGTGTTTGAAACACCCGAAGGAAACAGTATTGAAATTGCCGACACGAAGGCCACCTTTAGAGCCAACACCGTGATACATTACGACACGCTGAAGCTGAAATCGGGAACGGCAGGCTACCTCGTATTTGAACAGTTTGAAAATCCATCAGAGACCGAACTTGAAAGGACTTTTGCATTTTTCAGCCAAAGCAACATAAACAGCATTATTGTCGATTTGCGATACAACGGTGGCGGCCGCCTGAATGTGCTGCAAAAACTTGCAACACACATTGCAGGCTCTTCATACGCAGGGAAACCGTTCCTTACGATGACATACAACGAGCAGCAGAAAAAGCGAAACGAGACCATGCCCTTCAGCGCGGTAACGGCGTCGGTTGGCGTCGGCAAAATGGTTGTCATAACAACCCGCGGCACGGCGTCGGCCAGCGAAGACCTTATAAACGGCCTTAAACCGTTTATGGAAATAAAAACGGTGGGCGACACCACAAACGGCAAGCCGGTAGGAATGATCGGAACTACGTTCAGTACAAAAAGTAAGGGATATATTTATATGTTCTGGCCAATAACCTTTACCCTTTTCAACACTGACGGCGAAAGCGACTTCTACGAAGGCTTTGCGCCCGACAAATATGCCATTGACGATATTACCCGCGACTGGGGCGACCGCAACGAAACCTGCCTGCGCGAAGCAATATACATTCTCGAAAACGGCTCGGTATCGCCGAAAGGTGGACAGGGAGGCCGTCAGCCGGCAATACTTTCCGAAGGAACGAGGCAGAGCAACGCATACCTCATAGCCAAATAGTCCAAGTTGAAAACACCGCCCAAAGAACGCATCATACTTGGAATAGACCCCGGCACAACGATTACCGGATACGGAGTTGTAAAAGCCGTTGCAAATACACCACAGCTCGTTGCCATCGGAGTAATAGACCTTTCAAAGTTCGGCGACCACTACATAAAGCTGAAGCATATTTACGAAAGGGTAACAGGTATCATTGAAGAATACCACCCCGACGAGCTGGCCATCGAATCACCGTTCTACGGCAAAAACGTACAATCGATGCTGAAGCTCGGCCGTGCGCAGGGAGCTGCAATTGCCGCGGCACTGTCGCGCTCAATGCCCATATTCGAATACGCCCCGAGGAAAATAAAGATGTCGATAACCGGCATGGGCGCCGCATCCAAGGAGCAAGTAGCCGCCATGCTTATGAACATACTGAAATTCAAAATAACGAGTGCAAAGCTCGACGCCACCGACGGCCTGGCCGTCGCACTGTGCCACTTTTACCAGACCAGCGCCGCCGTAAAAGGAAAAGGCAGCGGCACATGGAAAGATTTTATAGATAAAAATCCGGCAAGGGTTAAGAAGAAGTTATGAAATTGTTTAAAAACCGGTAAATTCGCAGAAAATTTAAATTATGGAATTAGCAATAATAGGATATGGCCGTATGGGGCGCGAAATTGAGACCGTAGCACTGCAGCGCGGACATTCGGTAAGGCTGATTATCGATGCAGATAACGCATCCGACCTTAACCAGCGGAACATGGCCGGAATCGACGCTGCCATCGAGTTTTCGCTGCCATCAACAGCATGGCACAACGTTTCGGCCTGCCTCAATTACAGCACGCCCGTTGTTTCGGGAACTACAGGATGGCTGGTTGACCTTAAAAAGATAGAAGAAATATGCGCAGCCAAAAAAACCTCGTTTATTCACTCGAGTAACTTCAGCATAGGCGTCAACCTGCTCTTCAGGCTCAATGCCGAGCTGGCAAGGCAGATGAACAAATATGCTGAATATACCGTTTCCATCGAAGAAACGCATCACGTTAAGAAACTCGACGCACCTAGCGGAACCGCCATATCGCTTGCAAAAGGCATTATAAACGAACACGAACACTACTTGTCGTGGCACAGAGGGAAAACCGCCGCAGACGGGTCGATACCCGTTGAGTCGTTCAGAGAAGGGGAAGAACCCGGAACCCACATCGTGAAGTGGGACTCGGACATCGACACAATAAGCCTTACTCACAATTCTAAAAACCGCAGGGGTCTTGCATTCGGAGCCGTTATTGCCGCCGAGTTAATTGCAAAGCGCACAGGCATTTTCACAATGGAAAACATAATGGGATTTTGAAATAAATATATACTTTTACCAACTCTGAAACTAAATTATGATGACTGACATCTTCTCAAAAAAATACATAAGGTTCTGGATAGTGTCGATAATCTACCTCCTGGTTGTGATATGGATAGGCAACTATTGGCTTCTGTTCGGGCTGGGCATAATTTTCGACCTGTATGTTACCCAAAAGGTAAACTGGACATTCTGGAAAAAGCGCAACGGACGAAACAACGTATTCATCGAATGGCTCGATGCACTGATATTTGCAGTTATTGCAGTAACCCTCATCAACATATTCCTTTTCCAGAACTACAAGATACCAACGCCGTCGATGGAAAAGTCGCTGCTTGTAGGCGACCACCTGTTCGTAAGCAAGCTTGCATACGGGCCGCGGATGCCCAACACCCCCATTGCATTTCCGTTCATGCAGAATACCGTTCCGGGCTTCAATACAAAGTCGTGGTCGAACCTTGTTGTATGGCCATACAAACGCCTTGCCGGCACCGGAAAGGTAAGGAACAACGACCCGATAGTTTTCAATTTCCCTGCCGGCGACACTGTTGTAATCGAAGAACAGGCCACAAGCTACTACGAAATAGTGCGCAGAACAGCCCGCGAACTTGCAATGAACGACACATACACGGGCAATGCCCCAAAACCGGAAAAGGAATACCTTCAGCAGGCCGTGAGAGACATCCACAGCCAGCGCGAAGTAGTTTACCGTCCGGTTGACCGGCGCGACAACTACGTTAAACGGTGCATAGGCCTCCCCGGCGACACCATACAGATAAGAGCCGGAACAGTTTACGTAAACGGGAAGGAACTGCCCGACAACTCCACACAGCAAACAATATACGTTGTTGAAACCAACGGAACAACCATCAACCCGAAAGCTTTCGAGAGGCTGTCGGTAAACAAATCCGACCAGCGGATGATTTCCGGCTCGGCATACCTTCTGCCGCTCACCAGGCCCAGTGCCGAAGCAATAGCACAGTTTACCAACGTTACCGGTGTTTCCCCCATACTTGCCAACGACGGCGAGTGGGATCCGCGTATCTTTCCGCACGACTCCCTATATAAATGGAATGAAGACAACTTCGGTCCGCTGTGGATGCCCGAACAGGGTGCAACCGTCAGTCTCGACACGGCAAACATATGCCTCTACCGGCAAGTTATTAGCACCTACGAGGGCAACGAACTGCGAATTGACGGCGCTACGATATACATCAACGAACAGCCGGCAACCAGCTATACGTTCAGGATGAACTACTACTGGATGATGGGCGACAACCGCCACAACTCGGCCGATTCGCGCTACTGGGGCTTTGTTCCCGAAGACCATATTGTAGGAAAACCCAAGTTTATATGGCTGTCGCTCGACAAGGAAGCCGAAGGCCTGAAAAGAGTACGCTGGAACAGGATATTTTCGGGGGTGAAGTAACTTCAGGTATCATGACGAGATACTGATTTCCCCTGCCTTCTCCCTGTCTTTGTTCCTGTTTCTTGCCAGGTGCTGTTTCATCATGGCATC
>JAITVX010000156.1 GCA_031285575.1 Bacteroidales bacterium | reverse complement strand
TGATGGCAACAGGCTTTGCTGCTTGCAGAAAAATTCACTGTTCCGACTTTCCCGTTCCGCTAAAGGAGGCCTACTGTCCATACACAACAGGCGATTTGATTAAATTTACAAATCACAATAACGACACGCTTGCTCTCAATGTTAAAAGTGACTTTATTGACAATACTCCACCGTTCAGGTCGAACTGTAAATGCGCCTGTGGAGCACATGCAAGTTTTGAAACCGCAAAAAACAGTGTTTATTCATTGCAAATAACAGGAGGCATAGATTGGTTTGTGGGCGAAAGAGCCCCTAATTTCTGTTATTTAAACTGTTATTTTTATGGAGACGAATCGGCGGATGCTTTTAGAATAATAAAAGAAAATGTTGTAGATGATTCGGAATATACAATCTTCGGAGATACCGTTTTTATTGAAAAAGAGGATAACGAAAGAATCAGCAGCGTCAAAATAATTAAAAACAAAGGCATTGTTGAGTTCTGGGATAAAAAATACGAATGCAACTGGACGAGGGTAGAATAATTAATTAAAACTATGAAAAACCTTATCTCTCTTGTTTGCATAAGCCTGCTCAGTACAACCCTTTCTTTTGCTCAGGAAAAAGGGAAACTGCGCACAGGAGTGGAGTTTGGAATGAATCTTCCCCGTACAAGTGGTTTTGGTGCCCAAAAAGCGATGGAATTGAAATATAATATCCGAAAAAACATGATGCAGGAATTTATCAAATAGATTTTAATACAAATAATCTTCCTGCCGGCCAATATATTTGCGTTCTTAGAACGTCTTTGGCAATCAAAAGCTGTAAAATTTTAAAAGTAAACTGATATGAAAATACTGTTAGTGCTAACCACAATTTCATGCATCTTTACATCTTGCTGTAAAGTACCAATGCCTGTTGCAGCAATAAGTATAAATTATCCTGATATTTCAAATTCGAAGATACTGAAAGCTGTACGTACTGACCGGAATAATTTTTCCGATATCATTGATACAATAAGTTTAGGGGAGTTACATAGTTACAATAACTATACTGCGACAATTGAATTTGAGGATAATCCTCTCAATTATATAATATCTGTCGAAGATACTCACTACACCGACACAATTTCAGAAATAATGTTTGAAAGAGACAGTAAAAACAAAATCAGGAACTTTGAGTATCGGTTTAACGGGCAGAAACGAACAGACGTCAGATTGACAATAAAATGATTAAAACCATGAAAAACATTATCTCTTTTATTTGTATAAGCCTGCTCTGCACAACCCTTTCTTTTGCTCAGGAAAAAGGAAAACTGCGCACAGGAGTGGAGCTTGGAGCACTTTTTCCCCGTTCATTCAGCGGATACGAGAATTTCAGCGGATTTGGTATTTCGGGAGCATTAGAAGTAAAATATAATGTGCAAAATAATATGAACGCAGGACTTAAAACAGATGCAGTCTTTATGATTATACACAAGGATAATCACGCCGAGTTACTGAATTTTTATTTTACATACGACTATTATTTTCATTATGGTAACAGTAGGTTTTCACCATTTATTGGCGGCGGACTTGGATATTATTTTGGTCAATTTTATCAAAACGACTATTATAATGCCGGGATAAACAGAATCAACAATCCGACATGCTTTGTCCGTGGTGGTTTTGAGGCCGGAAAATTCAGATTATCCTTAGCCTATCATTTAATACGGGAAAAGAAAGAAGGATACAAGAGAATAAATTATGATTACCTTTCTTTAAGCGCCGGATTCTATATTGGCGGCGGAAAATGGAACAGAAAATATGCAGGAACATTATAATATTGAGTTGTACAGCCGGCAGGCAATCATTACGGCAATTTTTCAATTTCCGGTTTGCAGCCGGGCATCTATATACTTGTTTTTTCAAACGGACTGAATAATAAAACCGCTAAAATCGTAAAACCATGAAAACTGTAAAATTATTATTAATTGCACTGACGGCAGCATGCCTTGAGGCTTGCAGAGAAATTCTCTGTTCCGATTTTATTTGAAGACTATAATACCTTCAGCATCTGTCTTAAATCCTGTATTGCTCTGTTCCAACATATTATCTGCAGGGGCAGTGCCGGGCAGAGGTGTTTGTTACCTTTTATAGATACTGGCTGTATTCATAATTTCCCCCAGCTTTTGTTTGGTTTATCACCCATAATCAGTTGCAGATTGCCGCCGTTCATTATATCGGAATGGGTTATAAATGGCCTGTTCAGTTCGTTGCCATTCAGTTTTGCCGACTGGATATATTTGTTTTTTGCCGAACTGCCTTTGGCGATTATCTTAAATGTCTTTCCATCGGGCAATTTTATCTTTACTGTTTCGAAAAACGGACTGCCAATGGCATATTCGCCGCTTCCGGGGGTTACCGGATAAAAGCCCATTGCCGAAAATACGTACCATGAACATAACCCGCCTCCATCTTCGTCGCCGGGAATGCCCATAGGTTTGTCGTCAAACCAGATGTTCATAAGTTCCCTTATGCGCCGCTGTGTTTTCCATGGCTGTCCGGCGTAGTTGTACAGGTAGGGGATGTGGAATGATGGTTCGTTTCCTGCAACAAACATTCCGTTAAGCCCTGTTGCATCGGGGAATTGTCCCATGAACTGCCATTTTGACACGGTTGTGGGCTCGTTGAAAAGCCTGTCAAGCCGTTTTACAAAGGCGTCGTTGCCTCCAATCATGTTAATAAGCCCTGGAATGTTGTGCTGCACACTGAAGTTCCATGTCCATGCGTTGTTTTCCGTGTAAAACAGCCGCCCTCCAACACTGCCCGACAGTTGCGGATCGAATGGTTCAATCCATTTTCCATCGGCTGTTTTCGGGGCAAAAAACTTGTTTTCGGGATTAAAAAGGTTCCGGTAGTTTTCCGATGTTTTCATGAATAGTTCATAATCGGCTTCATGACCAAGGTCTTTTGCAAGTTGAGCAATACACCAGTCGTCATAACTGTGTTCAAGTGTTACCGATACTGCCTGCCTTTTTTCAAATCCATCAACCATAGGGTCTGTTTCGGGAACACCTTCGGGCAGGGCTGGGAACCATCCGAGCTCGCGGTAAATACTGTCAAGCGCACCTCCGGCTCCCATTCTCCATGCAACTGCGGTTCCTTGCAGAGCGGTTTTCCGTAACCCTTCGTAGGCTTTTTCTATTGAGATATTTTTAACGCCTTTCTGCCATGTGTCCCATACAAGAGCTGCCGAGTGAAGCCCTATCATTGGTGGAGAATCTCCATGAACCTGTGGAAAACTTGGCATCCATCCGCTTTGTTCGTACATCCTGATATATGATTCTACCATGTCGGCCTGTTTCGCGGGGTCGATAATCAACATAAGCGGATGCAGCGACCTGTATGTGTCCCACAGCCAGTCGTCAACATAGAAAGGGCGCAGGTCGTCGGTATGGACTCTTTTGTCGTATCCGCTGTAATACTTTCCGTCTTCCGATATGTTTACCATTCTTTCGAGAGAGCGGTACAGCGAAGTGTAGAAAATCCGTTTTTCACGTTCCGTCCCTCCGATTACTTCAATTCTACCGAGCGCATCTGCCCATATATTGCGGCTGTCTGACATTACCGTTTCAAATGTTTTGCTGTTTGTTTCGTTATGCAGATTGGCTGCTGCCTGGTTTTCATCAATGTATGATATTCCTATTCGCACTTCCACAGGCTTGTTTTTCGGATTAAGACTTATAACGATACCGCTGTTTCTCCCGGAAGAGGTCGTTGTGGCGCTGATTTCATTTCCGGAAAAGGACACAGCCCCTTCAAAAGGAATACTGAGTTCGGCATGAAAGTACTGTTTCATATCCCTTACCTCTTCCCATCCTTTTATTATGTTGTTTCCTTCGGTTGTAAATTCGGAGTTGCGTGATGCGCGGAAAATAATATTGCAGGAGTCATTATGGCCATAGCTGAAACGGTAAATCACGGCCTTTTCCGTTGTTGTCCAGTCGGCTATTATGCCATAATCCTCAAGTTCCACCCTGTGGTGCCATGGATGGACTTCCTCGTTGGCATGGTCGTACAGTGAAGCGTATTCGTCGCGGATTACATTTATTTTGCCTGTGGTTGGCATCAGTTCGGTTAGTTGCCCCCCTCTGTATGATGGCATATTTATGGCGAATCCATATATGCGGTCGCTAAGATACCTGTCGTTCAAGCCAGGTTTTGTTACCGGAAAAACTCTGATCATGCTGTTGGGCCGGTGAACTGTAGGAACCTTGGTTGTTAACAACTGAGCAATAGTTCCTATATTCGGATCTACATATTCAACTGTTTCCGTTCTTTTGCAGGAACCTGCAATAATTAAAATGGCAATAAGAGATAGGAAAGTTCTTTTAATCATAGCTAATGTTTTAATCATTGGTATTATTTGTCTTTCAGTATAAATATCAGCCAATGGCCTCAAAATAGCGTGGGTTATTGAGTGGTGGTACAATTCTTTTTTCCGTGACAAGTTTGGTTATTTCTGTTTTTAACCTATGGATACTTGTTTGATCCTTCAACAACAAGTAATGTTTCATGTTGTTTATATAATCATATTAAATCAAGGCAAATATTACTGGCAGATTATTTAAAAATCAATCTGCCGAAATATTCAGGCACATGCCAATCGGGGCGGGGCCTGTCAACTTTTGCCCACGTGATGTAATGCGGATTTGAAGTATTTTCGG
Organism: Bacteroidales bacterium; assembly: GCA_031285575.1. Lineage (GTDB taxonomy): Bacteria > Bacteroidota > Bacteroidia > Bacteroidales > VadinHA17 > LD21. Next base: position 84 of record JAITVX010000156.1, on the reverse strand, counting down.
CAATCTTGTAAAAGTTTGCTTTCCATTCCACTCCTTTTTCGGGAGCGGTTATTGCCGAATATTTTTGCAGTAAGGCTATTGGGA
>JAITVX010000117.1 GCA_031285575.1 Bacteroidales bacterium | reverse complement strand
GCGGAGACGACAAAAAACTGCTGCTTAACCTGTCGCGAATGAACAGCGAACGCGCCGGAAGAACCAGATGGACCTTCAACCGGGAAAGTGAAAATATCTTTTCAGGCTCACAAAACGATATTTACTTTTATGCCGTGGCCAACCACAACATTGAAAGTATTGACTCAGTAAGAAACGATGCTGAAAGAATCACCATCGTTAATTTTTCCGACCGGAAAGACGCCCTTGAATTAAAAATAGGTTTTTCGTTTGTAAGCATCGAAAAGGCAAAGAAAAACCTGGAAGCGGAAATGATAAATAAAAACTTTGCACAGGTAGTTACGGAAGCAGAAGAAACATGGGAAACGCTTTTGTCGAAAATCAATGTAACCGGAGGAACGGAAAAGGAAAAAGTTACGTTCTACTCGTGCCTCTACCGGGCGTTGCAGTGGCCTGCGCTCCGTAGCGACGCCGACGGCGAATTTACCGATCCGCGCGGCAACGCAGTCAACAAAGGGTTTCACTATTACGCCGGCAATAACATATGGGATGCCGGACGGTGCAAAACAGTGCTTATGGGAATGATAGAACCCGAAGTAACCAACGACGTAATAAGCTCCGATATTGAAAGAGCCAAATACGCAGGCTTCTTTGCAAGAGGCTTTCACGGCGACTGGAACCTGCCGTTCTATACAGGCATGTATCTTCGCGGTCTTCGCGATTTTGATGCAGACAGCGCCTACCATTATATGTTGCGCAACGCCAACGTACAGGGCACCGGCAGAAGCGGCAGACGATTCCTCGATGAATACATTGAAAAAGGATGGATTGCAGAAAACCGTGTAAAAAACCCTACGGTGATGACAGAAGAAGACGAAGCGAAAGCATCTGTAATGAAAACACTCGAATTTGCATACAGCGACTATGCAGCCGCACTTATGGCTAAAGAAATGGGCGATACGAACAATTACAGCATATTGATGAAACGCTCCGGCAATTACAAAAACATGTTCGACCCGTCAACAGGTTTCATGCGCGGAAGGTGGGACAACGGCGAATGGGTAACACCTTTCGACCCTGCCTACCCTTATTACGTATTTATGTATCGTGAAGCCAACGGATGGCAAATGACCTTTTTCGCACCTCACGACCCCGAAGGACTTATAAACCTTTTCCCCAGCAAACAGGTTTTCGAGCAAAAGCTCGATTCGCTGTTCACCATCCCCTGGGGCGGATACGAAGCCGACAACTTTACCGGGTTTTTAGGCCAGTATTGCCACGGTAACCAGCCATCGCACGGAATAGCCTACATGTATTATTTTATTGACAAACAGGAGAAGTGTCAGGAAAAGTTAGATATTCTTATGGACAGGTATTACAACATGGGCAAGGAAGGACTGGCCTATGCGGGAATGGACGACGATGGCGGACTATCGGCCTGGTATGTGTTAAATGCTATCGGCCTGTATTCCTTTTCGCCTGCCGACCCGGAATATATTGTTACGGTACCCATTTTCGACAGCGTTGTTTTTAACATGGGTGGCACTCCGTTTACCGTTAGCAAGGTAAACAACGGACGGAAAATAACCGGCATAGCATACGACGGACAGGAAATAGACGGTTATTTCATCACCCACGCAGACCTTAAAAAAGGTAAAACACTGGTGATTACAACAGAGTAGAGCAGGCGTACGCCGTTACAGCGAGCGACGGTAAAATTCGGAAAAGATTATGGATGCAGCCATCCCTGCATTCAGCGAGTCAATACCGGGCAGTTCGGAATGAACGCCCGGTATTAATATTTTGTGAGTTATAAACGGCGCAAGTTTTACCGATATGCCTTTCGATTCGTTTCCGAGCAGTATTATCCCGCTGGCGCCAAGCGGCTGGCTGTATATTGAATTTCCTGCAAGCATTGTTCCATACACAGGAAAGCTGTTTGCGGTTGCATTTTTTATATATTCCACAAGTTCAACATAACCGACAGTTACGTGCAGAAGCGCCCCCATGCTTGCCTGTATAACCTTCGGATTGTAAACGTCAACGCAGTCGCGAGAACACACAACAGAACCTATACCGAACCATGCAGCCGCCCTTATTATTGTTCCGAGGTTTCCGGGGTTCTGTATGCAGTCGAGCGCCACCGTAAGATTTTGCGGAAGGCCGGGCGCTGCATTGCAAAACCTGTCGAGCGCTGCAATGGCGCTGTTGGGCGTTGTGAGCGAACTCATCTGTTTCAGCTCGGCCGGGCCGGCGGTTTCAACACGTTCAACCTGTTTAAGTGCATGTGCCGGCAGTGTGGATATGAACTCTGCAGTAGCGGCAAGTACCCTCAAATGCATCCCCGCTTCAAGAAATTCCCTTACCGTTTTCTCGCCTTCAATAACAAACATATTTTCCCCGTCCCTTGCTTTCTTATTTTGAAGCGACGACATAAACCTGATTGTGTTTTTACTTATCATAACGATTCACTGTAAAACTGCGCCTGAAAATAATCAAAATTCGCAGATGGCTAAATTTATGACGAAATGTTTATTGCCCGCCTGTTTTCAGCTTTCAACACCAACAAGGCGCCCGTTCATAAAAACGGGAACAAATGCTGTAAAGTCGTGTTGCAGGCAGAAGTCAATACAGTCGTCAAGTTGCTTTTCGCGAAGCCTCGACCGCTGGGCGGCTTTTTCGATATAACTGCGCAAATCATTTTTTGCCGCCAACCATAAGTCCATTGCGGCATGGGTCGAGTCGCACGATGTTGAATAGCCTCCGGTTTTTATCAGCCGTTCGGCTACAGCTCCTGCAAAAACGGTGTCTTCAAGGTTAAACCGCTTTTTCCATCCGGCGCAGAAAAGGTTTACGTTTCCGTTGTGCCGCTCAATCCAGCGGACAAGCGCGCTTATATTAAGAAACGACCCTGTTACTATTGCCGCCGGTTTGGCCTGCAATGCCATATTTATTATCCCTGTACCATTGGTGGTGCTGTAAACAACAGTATTGTCCTTTATTTTTTCTTTTGTAAAATTGAACGGGGAATTACCGAAATCGGCAAAATCGAGTACAAATCCGTCGCGTTCGGCAGCTACGAGGCAGCCCTGCGCTTTGTAATTCCGGGCTTCTGCAGCTTCAGAAACGGGTATTATTGCCCTGGCTCCGTTTGCAAAAGCCGTGCAGATAGACGAGGTTGCACGGAGGATATCGATAATTACAACTATGGTTCCCCTGCATTTTTCCGGCTCAAACAGCGCCGGTGAAAGGAATGTTTCTACGGTTCTTGATGTCATTTTTTATTGTTTACTGTAAAAAGGCAAATTGACCACTTTTGCCTTTAACTTTTTATCTCTTATGACGATGAAGATTTCGCTGCCGGTTTTCCAGTAATCCCTTGACAGGTATGCCAGGCCGATGCCCTGCTTCAGCATTGGCGACATTGTGCCCGACGTAACCTCTCCTATTGTTTCGCCGTTGCCGTTTACAACCCGGTAGTGCTGCCGGGGAATACCGCGATCAAGCATCACAAAGCCTTTCAGCCTGCGTTCAACACCTTCATCTTTTTGTTTCAGCAGCATGGCCTTGTCGATAAAGTCTTTTTGCAGGGTAAATTTTGTAATCCATCCCAGACCCGCTTCAATCGGAGATGTTTCATCGTTAATATCGTTTCCATACAGGCAGAACCCCATCTCGAGCCTTAGGGTATCTCTGGCGCCAAGACCTGCGGGTTTTATTCCGAACTCTGCTCCGGCGTCGAACACTGCTTTCCACAGGCTGGTCGCATCGCCATTGTTTACATATATTTCGCATCCGCCGGCGCCTGTATATCCTGTTATTGAGAAAATAACATTTTTTATTCCGGCAAATTCAATTTCCCTGAATGTATAGTATTCCATATCTTCAATGGCATCCGGCGTCAGCTTTTGCATGGCCTTAAGCGCTAAAGGCCCCTGAACGGCAAGTTGCGCCATATTATCCGACGCATTTACTATATCCTTCCCCGGCTCAATACCGAAACGCGACGCATGGCCGAGGCACCAGTTCCAGTCCTTATCAATATTGGCGGCATTTACTGCAAGCAGATATTTTTCGGCGCCGAACCTGTATATCAGCAAATCGTCAACTATGCCCCCCCTGCCGTTCGGGAAACATGTATATTGTACCTTGCCATCGTAAAGCAGGGCAATATCATTTGATGTTATGTGCTGCAGAAAATCGAAAGCCGACGGGCCTGTTACCCAAAATTCGCCCATGTGCGACACATCAAAAACCCCAACTTTCTCCCGTACGGTTAAATGTTCATCGTTTATTCCAGAGTATTCAACAGGCATATCATATCCCGCAAAAGGAACGAGTCTCGCTCCCATATCCCTGTGAAAAGCCGTAAATGGAGTTTCCTTCATCTCAATTGTTTTAACAGATTCCATAAAAATTGTTCACACGGCAAACTTAACATATTTTATTGACAGCTTATTCTTAAACCGCATATTAAAATAACTCCGAACAAAGTTGAAGAATTTGCCTGAATAGACTATGGCAAACTCTAATTAAAAACCCAGTCTGAAAAAGAGGTAATACAAAATTGCTTTGGATTTGGAATAGACTTCTTCGGAAAATATGCAGGATGTTTATTTCAAACGCAGTATTCAGCATCGTCATTGCGAACGCAATGACGAACAGGGGGTGTTGAAGTTCCGTTTTCCGAAGAGGTCTATTGCACCGCGTTGCTGTGCAGCGTACCGAACGGTGCATTTAAGAATTTTCAGAGCTGTAAGGTTTTTGAATATTATTATTGAATGGAAATTTTTGCGCAAAAGGCGTCCCAAAGTCGTGAAAGCGTGCCGACAGTTGTCTTGAGGGTTTCCCAAGGTTGTGAAAGCATGCCGACGGTTGTCTTGAGGGTTTCCCATGGTTGTGAAAGCATGCCGACGGTTGTTTTGGATGTTTCCCAAAGTCGGGAAAGCGTGCCGACAACTGTTTTGAAGGTTTCCCAAGATTGGGAAAACGCCCCGACAACTGCCGGGGCTGTATTGTAAGCCGATTTATAATCAGTGTGGGATTGGGAAAGCGCAATAACGGTATTGTTGCAATACCGTCTGTTAAATAGTCTCAAAGAGTTTTTCTTACTTCTATTTCCTGATATCCTTCAATAACGTCGCCGGCTTTTATGTCGTTAAAGTTGCTTATGTTCAGTCCGCATTCATATCCGCCGGTTACTTCCTTAACGTCGTCTTTAAAGCGTTTCAGAGATCCTAATTCGCCTGTATAAATTACAATCCCGTCGCGTATTATCCTTACTCTTGTACTCCTTGTAATTTTCCCTTCTTTTACGTAACATCCGGCAACGGTACCAACTTTAGTTACTTTAAATACTTCGCGTATTTCAAGCGTAGCCGTTATTTCTTCTTTAACTTCGGGCGACAGCATTCCTTCCATAGCCGATTTTATTTCTTCAATGGCATTGTAGATAATTGAATAGAGCCTTATGTCTATCTCTTCCTTTTCGGCTAATTTCCGGGCGCTTAGCGATGGCCTCACCTGGAAACCGACAATAATGGCGTTGGAGGCGGCGGCAAGTAAAATATCCGACTCGGATATTTGCCCCACGGCCTTGTGGATGACGTTGAGCTGTATTTCCGGGGTCGAGAGCTTGATAAGCGAATCGCTCAGGGCTTCTACCGAACCGTCAACGTCGCCTTTAACAATGATGTTGAGTTCCTGAAAGTTTCCAATGGCTATTCTTCTTCCAATTTCATCGAGGGTAATGTGTTTTTGCGTGCGTAACCCCTGTTCGCGCTGAAGCTGTGCTCTTTTGGTGGCAATGTCTTTTGCTTCGCGGTCGCTTTCCATTATGTTAAACTTGTCGCCGGCCTGGGGAGCTCCATTCAAACCAAGGATGAGGGCAGGAGCTGCCGGTCCTACTTCGTCTATCTTGTTACCGCGTTCGTTGTAAAGGGCTTTGATATGACCGTAGCAGCTTCCGGCAAGCATTATGTCGCCAACTCTCAGGGTGCCGGCTTTGACCAGAACGGTAGCGGTAAATCCACGCCCTTTGTCAAGCGACGATTCAATGATTGTTCCTATGGCGGGTTTATCGGGGTTTGCTTTCAGGTCGAGCATTTCGGCTTCAAGCAGAACCTTGTCGAGAAGAAGGCCTATGTTAAGGCCGGTTTTGGCCGATATTTCCTGCGACTGGTATTTGCCGCCCCAGTCTTCAACAAGGTAGTTCATTGCCGCGAGGGTTTCCTTTATCTTTTCCGGATTGGATGACGGCTTGTCGATTTTGTTTATTGCAAATACTATCGGAACGCCCGCTGCCGATGCGTGGTTTATGGCTTCCTTTGTCTGCGGCATAACTCCGTCGTCGGCAGCAACAACGATGATTGCAATATCGGTTATCTGGGCTCCGCGGGCACGCATTGCGGTAAATGCTTCGTGTCCCGGGGTATCGAGGAATGTTATTTGCCTACCATCTTCCAAAACAACGGCGTATGCTCCTATGTGCTGTGTAATTCCCCCTGCTTCGCCTGCTATTACGTTGGTATTGCGGATATAGTCAAGCAGTTTTGTCTTTCCATGGTCAACGTGTCCCATAACGGTAACAATGGGCGGCCTTGGCTTGAGGTCTGTTTCCGAGTCTTCTACTTCTTTTACGGCCTCCAGCACTTCGGCGCTTACAAATTCAATCTTATAACCGAATTCGTCTGCAAGTATGGCCATGGTTTCTGCGTCGAGCCGCTGATTGATAGATACAAACAGCCCAAGGCTCATGCAGGTGGAAATAATATCCGTAACGGGAACATTCATCATCGACGCCAGTTCGTTGGCTGAAACAAATTCGGTAACCTTCAGAATATTTTTTTCCTGTTCAAGCCTGTCAACTTCCTCCTGCTGTCTCTGACTTAATGCATCTCTTTTGTCGCGCCTGTAACGCGAGCCTTTCGATTTTCCTTTTGTGGTTAACCGCGCAAGCGTTTCTTTAATCTGCTTCTGTACTTCTTCAGTGTTTACTTCAGCGCGTATAGGTCTTTTTTTCCCGAACGGTGGCTTTTTTACACCCTGTTTTACGCCACCAGGTTTTACAGGTTCTTTTTTATTGTCAGAATTCTGATTTGCAACCGGAACTGCCGTCTTTTCTTTATGTATTCTTTTCCTTTTTCTCTTAAAACCGGTTGTATTGCCGGCATTTGCAGAATGATGCTGAGGCGTTTTTTTCTTTTCCTCAACGGGCAAATCAATTTTCCCGACAACCCTGGGGCCAACAAGTTTTTTAACGTCGGTTTTGAAGATGGGCGTTGCAACTGTTTCTGTGTGTTGAGGCGCCGTTTCTTTTTCAATAACGATATCGGCTGAATTAACACTGTCTGTTTCAGGCGCAGGCTTACCGGTTTCGCGCTTGTCGGGCGTTTCAGGAATTTCAACAGTCTTTTCAACTTCCTTAATACTGGCCTTGGCTTTTTTGCTTTCCGTGTGTTTCTTCTCCTTATTCAGGCTTTCAATATCAATTTTCCCTACAATATGCAGATCGATGTTTGCCTTTACTTTTATTTCTTCAACAGGTAGAGGAGTTTTTGTTTTTTCTTCTTCAGTTTCGGCTTTTTCCGCAGTTATTTCCGAAGGAACAACTTCCGGTTCTTCCGGTTCTGTCTGGGGCTTGTCTTTGGGTTTCGATGCTTTTTCAAGGTCAATTTTGCCGACTAACTTAATGGCCGGTTTTTTAATTTCGTGTTTCAGGTCGATAACCGGTTTTGAGGCCGTTGTGTCTTTCACAATAATGTTGTGTTCCTGTTCCGTTTCTTCATCTTCCTTTTCCTCTTTTCCCGAAACGTTTTCAATGGATAAAGACTCTTTTTTCCTGTTCAGATCTTTGATAATAAGCTTTTCAGATTCTTTTTTCACGCTCACATCTGTGCTGTATTCTTTTACAAGCAGGTTATACACATCGCCTGGCAGCTTGGTGTTCGGGTTAGGGTCAAGGTCAAAGCCCTTTTTATGCAGAAATTCCACAATAGTGGAAATTCCCACGTTAAATTCGCGGGCAGCTTTACTTAGTCTTGTTGCTTTAACGTCTTCTGTCATAAATATTCTTTACCTTTCTATTTCTTCAAGTTGAAATAACTTTTCCCTGCCTGTAATTCTGTTTCTATTCAAATTCGGCGCGAATTATATTAATAACTTCTTTTACTGTTTCTTCTTCGAGGTCGGTTCGTACTACAAGGTCGTTTATCGACAGGTTAAGAACGCTTCTTGCCGTGTCGCATCCAATTGATTTTAGTTCTTCAATTATCCACTCGTCTATTTCGTCTCTGAATTCTTCAAGGTTAACGTCTTCCTCATCTTCTCCTCCCGGTTCACGATAAACGTCAATTTCGTAGCCTGTCAGCTGGCTTGCAAGTTTTATGTTAAGCCCGCCTTTTCCTATGGCAAGCGATACCTCTTCGGGTTTAAGATATATTTCGGCTCTTTTGTCTTCTTCTTTAAGTTTAATGGTGGTAATTTTGGCAGGGCTGAGCGATCTCTGAATATAAAGCTGCGTGTTGGCGGTGTAGTTAACAACGTCGATGTTTTCGTTGCGCAGTTCGCGTACAATGCCATGTATTCTTGATCCTTTCATTCCAACGCAGGCGCCTACGGGGTCTATCCTTTCGTCATATGATTCCACTGCTACCTTTGCTCTTTCGCCAGGTATTCTTACTATCTTTTTAATCGTAATCAGTCCGTCGAATATTTCGGGAACTTCAAGTTCAAAAAGCCTTTCAAGGAATACCGGTGATGTTCGGCTGAGGATAATGAATGGGGTGTTGTTGCGCATCTCAACTTTTACAACAACCGCTCTTACCGTATCGTCTTTGCGAAAATGGTCGGATGGTATCTGTTCCGTTTTGGGTATTATCAGTTCGTTACCTTCGTCGTCAAGCACCAGCACTTCTCGTTTCCAGACCTGATAGACTTCTCCTGTTACCACATCGCCTATCCTGTCTTTGTATTTCATATAAACATTATTCTTCTCAAGCTCAAGGATTCTTGCCGTAAGGTTTTGCCTGATGGTAAGTATGGCCCTCCGACCAAAATCGAGAAACTTTACTTCGTCGGAAACGTCTTCGCCTATTTCGTAATCTTCATCTATCATTTTTGCTTCCGAAAGAGGTATCTGTGTTACAGGATCGGTAAGTTCGTCATCGGCCACTACAACTCTGTTTCTCCATATCTCAAAGTCGCCCTTGTCAATGTTTACTATTATATCAAAGTTATCGGCAGAACCGTATTTTCTGGCAAGCATACCCCTGAAAACATCTTCAAGAACGCTCATCATTGTAGGCCTGTCGATATTTTTTAACTCTTTAAATTCAGAAAAAGTGTCTATCAAATTAATGTTTTCCATTTAGTGTAAACCTTCTTAATATTATTTAACTGTTAAAACTGTTTTTACATACTTTACCTGCTCGAAATTAAAAGAAAGCTCAGCCGTTTCCTTTGGTTTGCCTTTTATTTTAATTTCTGTTTCAAGTTCAAAACCTCCGGCTGTTACGTTTTTCAGCAGCCCGGTATATTTTTTGCCATCATTATCCAGAACTTCTACCTTCCGGCCTTCATTCTTCATATACTGCTCAATAACAGCAAAGGGTGCATCAAGACCCGGCGATGAAACCTGAAGTTCGTAATCTTCTTCGTCGCGGTCAAATCGTTCTTCTATCCCGCGATGTATATCGACGCACTCGTCAAGTGTAATACCACTGTTTCTGTCAATAAGGACAACTATCCTGTTAGAACTGCTAACCTTAACCGAAACCGGAAAAATACCGGAACCGGCAATCAGTTCTTTCAAAACTTCCTCTATTTTATTTTTATCAATCATAATAAAATGGGGGACTTTTTGTCCCCCAGGCATATTGTTCTCCTAACAGTTGCCGCAAAGATATGTCTTTTTTGGGAATCAACAAATTCTGAAATAAATAAATATGGCCGGTACAAAAAAATATTTTCATTTTCCCTTTTTTATATGAAAAACATGTGTGCATTTATTGCCTCATTTATGTGTGAAAAAACCATAAACATTATACTTGTCGTCTGAAGTAAATACAGCTACATAACTTCGTAAAACTCATGCTAAATAAACGAACAAACTTCAATTATTTTAACCAACGTAATATCGCCATGGAACCGATTTCCAGTAGTCGCCGGCATAATCTATTCCAATCCGCGGGCCGGTTTTGAAACATGGTTTCTGTTCTGTGTATTCAAGCCATATCCTGTCTGAAACTGTAAGGTCTTCGCCGTTGAACGAGCCGTCAATCGATAGCGCTCTGGTCAGTCTGCCCGGCCCTGAAATATCTGCTACTCCTCTTATCAATGCGGCTTGGGGATTATCCCTGTCGCCTGTAACAATATTCATCATCCAGTACATACCGTAAATGAGATACATATATAATAGCCCTCCTTCTTCAAACATTACCGAAGTGCGGCGGGTTTTCCCTTTTGAGGCATGGCAGGCTTTATCTTCCGAGCCACTGTAAGCCTCCACATCGGTAACCTGATGCCTGATAAATGTTCCGTTGTCAAGGCGCAGTACAATATCTTTACCCAAGAGGTCGGGGGCTACTTCAAGAACGTCTCTTGTATAGAAGCTGCGGCATATTTTGTGCCCGGAGGTCATTCAATATGGTATTTTGCTTTCGTATTGTTCCCATGCTTTGAATATTTCTTCTCCTCCGGCTCCGGCAATGTGTTTAAAGGTGATTTTACGCTGTGCGGGGTCGAGCATTATTTCGTCGTAAATATCCTTATCGCTGAATCCGGCCGCTGCAGCGTCGCTTCTGTCGCATGCGTAAACTACGCGGGGTATGCCAGCCCAGTAGATTGCGCCGAGACACATGGGGCATGGTTCGCACGAGCAGTATATGGTGCATCCGCCAAGGTCGTGGCTTTTTAATGATGCTGCCGCTTGTCTTATTGCAACCACTTCGGCATGGGCGGTAGGATCAGAGTCGAGCGTTACCCTGTTACTCGCTTCGGCAAGTATTGCGCCATCCCTTGCTATAACAGCTCCGAAGGGGCCGCATCCTTTTTCAATACCCTGTTTTGCAATTTCAATTGCTTTACATAACAATATTCTGTCGTCATTCATAGCCTGTAATATTTTATTTAAAATTAACTGTAAAAGTACGGTTAATTTTTATTTATATGTGTTGTCGTACTTGAATGCAAAGCATAAAAAAACGTTATCAGGCGTTTGTTGTGCTTCCGGTCTTCTTTTTGCAGTATCGCCGGCACTGCTCGCAAACACTGTATCCCAGAATGGCGCCAAGCATGAAATCTTCTTCAGGCGAAAGCCTGTTCAGAGGTTTACTGCAAAAGCCCCTGAGCACATCAATACAAATCCTGTCCCCGAAAAAAATATTTATCTTATGGCTGTTTACGGGACATACAAGGTAAGCCATCCGGTTGGTTTCGAGTTTTGCCACAGCCGGTGCTTCACATTCGCTCTGCAACGTACAGAGCGCTGCACTGCGGATGCCTTTCTTACATTCGTACATCAGGTGCGAAAAGAGCTTCAGTTTATCCATGTCTGTATCATGTTCATTTTGTTGAGTAATTATATGGAACAACACATATTCCACATAGAATTGATAACATTCCATGTGGAATTTTATATATTCCATGTAGAATATTCAATATTCTATATAGAATTTGATATATTCTATGTAGAATATTCAATATTCCACATAGAATATTTAGTATTCTATATAGAATATTATTTATTCCATATGGAATTTGCTTCATTCCATATGGAATCTGATATATTCCTGGTGTTTTTAATCTGTTGTCTCTCATATTTCAAATACCGTCTATAACTTTTTTTCAAACCGCAATTCAATTCAGGTAAACATCTTTCTTCCATCCTCCGAATGCAAAACCGGCATGAATCGAGGATATTGCCCTCTCCGTAATCAGCCAGTTGCGGACAACCGTCTTTAAATCCTCGAACTCCTGTTCGGTGAACCCCAGCTGAATATGTCCGCTGTTGTCGAGCGGAAGGATGATTACTTTTGTCCGTCCCTCTTTGCGGTTGAGGTCGGCATAGTAGGGCGCATCAATCGAATCGAGGTTTGCCATGTACTTTTCCAAATCGGCAAACGAATCGAAGTGAATCTGTGTATTCCCTATTTCGAGATGAATACGCGAACAGTGGCTGCATTTGAAAACCCTCATCATGCCATTTCTTTTTCGAGTTGCGCCGTCCATGCTTCGATGCGGCTTTCGGTGAGGTGGCTTTCGTTGTCTTCGTCGAGCGCCAGCCCAACAAACCGGTTGTTTTCGACTGCTTCGGAAGCATCGAACGAATAACCGTCCGTGCCGGTAAACCCGATGACGGTTGCCTTGCCGCTGATGGCCCGGTAGATTTTACCCATCGCATCGCAAAAGGTGTCGGGATAGGACGACGAGTCGCCGCATCCGAACAGGGCAACTCTTTTGCCAGACAAATCGGCGGAAGCCACCGTTTTGACAAAATCTACCCAGTCGTCCTGCAAATCGCCCAGCCCCCACGTGGAGCTACCCAGCAGCAGCACATCGCAAGCCGTTAAATCACTCGCTTTGGCGTTGCCAGCATTGTAAACATCTGCGCTGCCAACGCCCAACTTTTCTGCAATCTTTCTGGCAACATCTTCCGTATTGCCACTCGATGAACCGTAGAAAATTCCAATCTTGCTCATATCTGTTTTTATTTTAAAAAATTATTTGTTTTCTGATGCTGCAAAGTTCCTGCTATTATTACACCCCCGCAATCCCATAATATTGGTAAATATATGCCTCGGTATCCCTGCTTTTGGTTAATTATGCTGAGGTGTCTGTATGCATCATTCAAAATGTACTGCTTCGACTTCTTTTATTCGTAAAATCTGTTGGAGTTTATACAATATTCAAAAATATATTTTATTTTTACGCTTGATGGCGTGATACAAAATACTATTACATGAAATGTTGAATCATAATTTTAAGTAACATGAATAACTGCATAATAAATTCAGGCTCTCCTGTAAAAGTTTCTGTTTTGACAATAGCGGTTTTGGCAATGTTCCTGCAGCCTGTTACAGTTTCGGCACAATTTGCCGGGGGAAACGGAACATCCGCCTCCCCATATCAGATTTCCACTGCGGCTCAGCTTGACTCACTGGCAAGGAAAGTAAACTCAAAAGATGCCGCTTACGTAAATAAGCATTACATTCTTACGGCAGACATTGACCTGTCGGGCTACGGCGCATCCAACGCAAACTTTAACAATGGTAAAGGATGGATTCCCATAGGCGCTTCCTATGCAACTCCGTTTGGCGGAGTATTAAACGGAAATGGGAAAAAAATCACAGGGCTGTACATTAACCGCGACGGCGAACTTTCAGGACTGTTTGGTTTTTTAACCGGAACAGTTAAAAACCTTGGTCTGGAAAATGTGAACGTTACAGGTCAATTCGATGTAGGTGGCTTGACCGGCATGATGTACAACGGCATGATTGCAAACTGCTACGTTACCGGCCATGTTAAAGGGATAGATCAGGCAGGCGCAATGGCGGGCTCTGTCTGCTTCAGCAGTATAAAAAACTGCTATACGGCAGGCACGGTTAGCGCCAGGGTTTATGTGGGCGGCATAGTGGGCGGCAGCATAAACGGCCAGATTGAAAACTGCGCCGCACTGAACGCAATTGTAGAAGCAACCAACGGCACAAGCGTAAGGCGTATAGTTGGATATTATGGCGGTAGCCTTACCGTGCTTACCAATATAGCCTTTGCAGGAATGATAATCAAGGCACAGGGAGCCCTTCAAAGCCCCGTAAGCGATCCTTTCAACCTTTCTGATGGCAAAGGCTGTACCGCATCGGAAATAGCCGCAATAAAATTTTCAGAACTGTTTGTATTTGCAACACCGGGAGATGACCCCTGGACTTATGAAGATGGCAAACTGCCAGGATTCGGCGCAGCAATAGACATGCCGGAATATTTTTATGAATCCCGCCCCATTACAGAGCCTGCAGAATAAGATATTACTTCAGCTATCGCACTGATATAATTGCCCAGGCTGCTTATGCAGTTTTCACCGATGCACCTTTCTGCCTGTTGAGGATACGGAGCCGTTTATATTTAACATACGCCGTTTTACCGTTAAGCCAGCATATAATGCATCCATACCTGCCGTCGAGAAACCCTGCATTCAGTATGTATGTGCGAAAAAAAGTCCAGAAGCCATGTACGAAAGGCGAAAAAAAAGAAGCTTTCTTTCCCGCCCTGTGATACTCGCGGGCGCATGTTTCCGAGTAATGCTTCATCTTCTCAACATGTTCGGCAACCGACGTGAAGTTCCAGTGCAGCAGATCGCCTTCAAGCCTTCCGACAGAACAGTCGCTGTGCATTACAACCCGCTCGTGTATGTTGTGCCCGCCCCATTCGCCGGCACCGGTGCTGAACAGCCTCAACTGCCTGTCGGGATACCAGCCCGAATACTTTATTCTTTTCCCGCAGTAGATATTCCTTCGGTTCACAAAATAGCCGTCGTATTTCCAGTTTTCTCCCATTGCAAGTATGGAACTGCGCAGTTCTTCGCTCAACGCTTCGTCGGCATCGATTGAAAGCACATGGCTGTACGACGCAAGCGACAGCGCATGGTTTTTCTGATCGCGAAACCCCCCGAAGGGATGCGTGAAAAACAGTGCGCCATACTGTCGGCATATATCTTCGGTTCGGTCGGTTGAGAAGGAATCTACAACCACAATTTCATCTGCAACACCCTGCAGCGAATCGAGGCATCGTCCTATAAACTTCTCCTCGTTGAAGGTTATTATCACGGCTGATATCTTCGGCATACTGTTTTTTTGTCTGGTTTCTGAAAAAACATTTACTGCAAATATAAACTATTCCCTGTTAAATACTGATGTGCCCTAAAAACAAAACTGCATTTATCAGTGATACTGTATAACTGCCGGCGGCCCCGGTACAAAGTTGCGGTGTTCGAGCAGCTGTTCGCCCGACAGGGTTACCGCCAGACTGTTCATCTGCGAAAACTCGGGGCGGGTTGGGAAATATGCAAGCCGTATGTGGATGGTTTTGAACAGCAGGTTGTCGTTCCTTATCCTCATGCCAAGGCCAACGGAGGCGAGGCTGAAGTTATGCGTGTCGAATACGCCTGCTCCGTGCAGCGTTCCCATGCCGGCAAAGGCATACACTACGAAGCGGAAGCCCAGCACGTCGGACGGGCAGAACAGCGCCGACTCGAAGTCTATCGTAAACCGCCGGCTGCCTCTTATGGTGTCGTTACGGAAACCGGAAAAGCTGTTTTCTCTTTCAAAGCTGATATATTCGTCGGAGAAGCGGTCGATACCGCGCATGTAGCCTGCGTTTACAAAGTTGCGCACTCTGTATCGCCCTAATGTGATGAGGTCGGAAAAGTGGTTTACGTTTACCGACATTATGCCGCGTTCGGGTACGTTGCCGCCGAGGTAGCCTCCGATGGCGGCGCCGGCGTAGAAATAGCCGAGGCGGCGCACCGACCTGCCGGTGGAGGCATTGAGGCCGGCGTACACTCTGTTGCGGAACTCGTTTACTTCACGCCCGGAGGTAATGGTGGCCTGCCCGCCGAACGGTATGTCTTCCGTTCGGCCGTAGGCATAAATGAGGTTGGTTTTGTAGTAGCGCTGCAGAGAGTATGTAAGCGAACCGAGAAACACTTCGTACTTTTGGAGGCTGTGGTACGAATCGGCAAAAATAAATGGACGGGCAAAGATATTGTTGTTGTAGTATCGAGCGCCTACTATTATTCTTTCAACGGGCGACGACCGCAGCAGGAACGACCGCTGCAGCCAGTAGTCCTGAAGGTTGTAGCTGAGGGGATGTGCAACGGCCATTGTGTCGAGGTCTTCGGTTGTAACGGTGCGCCCTATCGATATGCCGCCGGCATATTTTGTTGCCGAGGCTACCAGCGAACGGTTTAATACGATTCCGTGGGTTTCTATGCCAAGACCGTTTCGGTAAATGGCGTTAAAATCTATAAACGACCGGCGTATGTTGTTCATCGTATATTTTAAGCCGAAGCCGGGGCTGCCGTATTCGTCGAAGTTGAACGGAAAGCCTAACTCAATAAACTGACCGGAGCCAAGCATGTTCTTGTCGAACACGGCAAGGTAGCCTCGCGTAAGCCTGCCGTAGTCGTAATTAATGCCGATGGAATATACGTCTTTTGTAACCACCACCACGTCGGCTTCCGCGTCTGAAACGGGCACTACGAATATGCGGGCGTCGTCGATGTAAGACAGGGCGCGAAGCAGCCTCTCGTTGTCGCTCAGTACGAGCGGCGACACGGTATCGCCCGGCTCAAACAGAAGGTTTTTCCTTATTATCTTTTCCGAAGTATTGATGTGTGTGCGGTTGAGAATATTGGTCTGCCGTCGGCCTGTTGAAACGGTAGGGTTGTTGATGTCGGAGCCGAATACGTCGAGCCGCCGCACCTCTATCCGCCTTATCTGCAGACCCGAATAGGTGCGGTAGCTGTCGTCGCTTTTCCTCTCAATTTCCTTTGGGGCCGGGCTTTCGGGGGTAACGATTACGATGTCGTACAGCCTGCGGGTAAACCCGCTGCGCTGCGCCCGTGCCCGCAGCGTGTCGTAGAAGCTCTGTGTGCGGTCGTTTTCGTTAACAATGTAGGTGTCGGCACCCGAGGGAACCCATATAACCGAGTCGTTTGTGAAGTATGCAACGCTGTCGCGAAACTGCACATACGAGCCTCGGGGCGCAACTACTGCCGCATTGGCCCCGCCCTGCGCATGAAGGTTTGCCGAAACAAAAATCAGCACTGCCGTAAACACGGCAGTTACTGCTTTCCGGTATTTTGCGGCTGGCGCTGTAATCATATTTTTCTTTTTCAGGAAATCCGAACCGTTTGCGGCATCCCTTATACAGATGCAAATATACGTTTATTTAATAAGTAAGTACTCATAATTAGTTGTACCAATTTTCGTCATTGCGAGAGTTCACCCCAAAGTTTTGGGGCATAATGCGGATATGACATATTTGCTTAAAATCAATAATTTACGCAATTATGTCATTGGTAGGCAGTGAAGCAATCCATTGTTTGCGTTGCTTTATGGATTGCTTCGCCTGCGGCTCGCAATGACGCAAAAGAGAGTTCGTCATTACGAGGAGGAACAACGAAGCAATCCAGGTTATGTTATGGATTGCTTCACTGCGTTCGCAATGACGGAAAAGAGAGTTCGTCTTTGCGAGAGTTCACCCCAAAGTTTTGGGGCATAATGCGGATATGACATATTTGCTTAAAATCAATAATTTACGCAATTATGTCATTGGTAGGAGGAACGACGAAGCAATCCATGTTGCGTACCTCTGGATTGCTTCGCCTGCGGCTCGCAAAGAACTGTGTTAAGAATCAAATTTTAGAGCATAATTTTTGTTGTATTTAGATTTCGACTTGATTATAGCGAATGCGATTTTGAGCAGTTTGTTTGCTACAGCGATCAGGGCGA
>JAITVX010000096.1 GCA_031285575.1 Bacteroidales bacterium | reverse complement strand
CGGCGGCTTTCGCCAAACATCGGCAAGAGTAAAATAATCAATGGCAGTTATCGCCAAAAACCGGCATCCGTAAAACAATAATTGTCAGTGGAACAACTGATGAATTAGGGCTTGTTAATACATAACTTTATATCTTTGCAGAAAGAAACTAAAACAAACATTCTGTTTACATATTATCAGCAGCATACCACTCGGCACACGACGTGGCCGTTTCGTACAATTTAAGGCTGAACAGCCTGGTGCCAGCGGGCAGGTGTGGCATTATACGCCCGGCAAAACATGCTGCAAGGTTTTCGCACGTGGGCTGAAAATCGACAAACACGGTATTGCCAAACAGCTTCGCAAACGCCTCGCGCTTTTCGGCGTCGTGAAGCCGGCCAACCACCACCGAATGATCGAACTGTGCAATAACCTCGCGCTCTACGATAGCCTTCAACTCCGAAAAATCTATCACCATACCGTTGGCAGCACTTTTCGCGTCATGTCCCGGCCTTCCGGCCACCGTAACCGACAGTTTATACGAATGTCCATGCACGTTACGGCACGGACCGTCGTAGTTCGACAGCACATGCGCCATCTCGAAGCCAAACGACTTTGTAACCCTTATAACCTGATTCATAAAAAGACGGTATTAGTTGATTATCTTTTCAATTATTTTTTTCATTGCACTGTGCTGCTGTTCCATACTTTTTACCAGTTTAAGCTGAGCCCGCGACCGTTGCAGGTTGTGATGGGGATGATGGATTTTGTAGTAGTTATCTCCATCTATATAATCGGTAAGAAAGCGGATCCCCATAGTATATGTAATAAGTTTGGGAGCAAATGCGAGGTATTCTTTTTCAACTTCGTTCAGCGTATTTCCTGTTTCCGACAGATATCCGCCGGTGTATGCTTCAAAGAGTTCGATGTTCATTTCAATTTTTGAAAGGTCTTTTTCATCTTCGGAGGCGGTATTTGTAACTGTCCGTATTGCATCGCCAAAGTCGTAATGAACATATCCGGGCATAACAGTATCGAGGTCTATTACACACAGCGCCCTGTCGTTCTCATCAAAAAGTATGTTGTTGAATTTTGTGTCGTTGTGGGTAATGCGCAATGGAATTATACCGGCTTTTCCGAGTTTCAGTATCGTTTTCATCTCTTCGCCCCGGTCGAGGTATTCCTTTATTTCTTCTTCGACTTCACAAACGCGGTTGCAGGGGTTTTCCCGAATCCTGTCGATTAGCATGTTTATGCGGTTTTCTATATCGTGAAATCTGGGGATGGTTTCGGTCAGGGGTTCCCCGGACATATCGACAAGCATAGCCTGAAACCGGCCTATTGCCTTGCCGCCTTCAAAGGCTTTGACGGGGCTGTCAACTATATTGTATGAACGGTGTCCGGATATGAAGATATACATTCGCCAAAAGTTCCCATTGCTGTCAACAATCCAGCTTTTGCCATCTGCTTTTGCAGGTATCAGCGTAAGGCACTCTCTTTTTACATCTGAGCCGGGTATTTTACTCAGCCTGTTGTTAAGATGCCTTGTAACTCTTTCAATATTTTTTTGAAGCTGCGGTATGTTTTTAAAAATACTGTTATTGAGTTTCTGGAGTATATAGTCATCGCTGTCGCACTCTGCGGTTTGAATACGATATGTGTCATTAATATGTCCGCTACCAAAAAGTTCGCCGGAAAGAAATGTCCCTTCGTGGTCAAACAGGTCGAATATATTTTTTAATTCTACATTCATTTTTTTCCTGCCTTATGGCCTATAAATGCATAGTAGGCAATAATAAGGTAAGCAGGAACACACATCCAGTATGCTGTTTGCGTTGAGTAGCTTACTGCAAGCTGACCGTAAACCAGTGGCAGTATGGCTCCTCCGGCAATTGCCATAACAAGAAGAGCAGAGGCCGTTTTGGTAAACTTTCCAAGGCCTATTATCGACAGTGGCCACATTGCCGGCCATACAAGCGCGTTTGCAAGTCCAAGCAACGCTACAAACAGCACTGTAACCGGCAATGTCATATCGATAGCCTGAAATGTCATTATATCAACGAATGGCATTGTGAAACTGATGTGGGCCGGGGTGAATATTGCTCCCAAAGAGAAAACCACACCAAGGATGGCACTTGCTTTAAGGGCTGTAACCTGTGTAAATGTTTTGGGTATAAAAATGATTCCGCAAATATATCCTATTATCATTCCAAACAGTGTAAGAGACGTATAATACTTTGCCGATTCCATTGGAATATTAATTGACTGTCCATATCTGATAATGGTATCGCCGGCAATAACCTCCACACCAACGTAAACGAACAGGGCTATCATACCCAGTATGAGATGCGGAAACTGCCATACACTTGTTTTAGATGTGTTTGTGTCGCCAACAGCAGGATCTTCCGTGTCTGTATCAACCTCCGGAAGTTTTACAAACATAAGCAGCAGTCCGAGCGCAACCAGGCTTATGGCCATAATCATATACGGGCCTATAACACGGCTTGCAAGTTCGTCGAGAATACCCGCGCGTGCAACCGCATCTGTAACCTGCGCCAGTTTTTCTTCAAGTACGGCAGAGTCCTTTAATATAACATGCGCAAGAATTATTGGGGCTATTGCTCCGGCAAACTTGTTTGCTATGCCAACGATACTTATACGCTTTGCGGCTGTTTCGGGAGGCCCGAGTATTGTTATGTATGGGTTTGAAGCCGTTTGCAGAAGCGCAAGCCCCGCGCCCACAACAAAAAGCCCCAAAAGGAACAGACTGAATGTTCGCGTCATTGCCGCAGGTATAAAAATCAGCGCACCGACGGCCATTATCCATAAACCTATCGACATCCCCCTCTTGAAACCGGTTTTCTTTAATAAAAACGACGACGGCAGTGCCATTACAAGGTATGAGATATAGAATGCGAATGTAACAAAATATGCTTCGAAGTCTGTCAATTCACATGCTGTCCTTAAAAAAGGAATCAAAATACCGTTGAGCCATGTTACAAACCCAAACAGGAAGAAGAAAATACCGATTACAGAAACGGCAAAAATATATTCCTTTTTGCCGATTGCATTTGAAGTACCATTGTTATTCATAATTTTTACATATCAGGTTATATTACTAAAAACCAAAACTAATATTTTTATATTATTCACTAAAGAAAATATGAAATATTTTTTAAATATTTTCATTACTGTATCTGCTGGATATTTTTCTTGATTTTTCCCCCAGATACCCTCCGTGATGCCGTTTGGCATAATCGGCAATCGTGAAATTTATTTTTTCCATAAGTAAAACTACAATAGCGTCGCCAATAGCAGTCATTACCGTAGTTGAAGTTGTGGGGGTAAGGCCGAGTGTGCAAACCTCCGCAGGATTGCCGGTAAAAATGTGGCATGAGGTTTTTTCGCAGAGAGGCGATTGTGGATTGCCGGTTATAAGAATTACAGGAACTTCGGGGAACAGAATGTTTTTAAGGTCTATCAACTCTATTATCTCCCTTGTTTTTCCAGAATTTGATATAACCAGCATTATATCGTTTTCCTGCAGTATTCCGAGGTCGCCATGCTGCGCTTCGCTTGGATGAAGATAAGCGGCCGGGGTTCCGGTCGAGCTTAAGGTAGTGGCAATGTTGTGTGCAATCTGTCCCGCTTTGCCCATTCCGCTTGCAACGACTTTACCCTGTTGTTGTTGAACATGTCTGTAAATCAATTCTACAGCCTGGCCGTAGGCATCGGTAACGGGAATGTTTTTTATAGCGTCGGCTTCATGATTAAATATCCGATAAATTTTTTCTTTCATAACAATATGCTGAATTAAACTTTTTTCAAATGTATAAAAAAATGCAAGACATTATATCTTTGCTTTTTTAAAAATATTCAATATGAAGTATGTTATATTTTCTGAAAACACGCGAATGGCCGATTTGATACTGGTCAACAGCCGGTTGCTGTATGTGTTGCCTTATTTTGGTATTGGCCTCGGATTTGGTGAAAAAACGGTAAAACAGGTATGCAGCGAAAAAAAAATATCCGTTTCACTGCTGCTGCTCGTTTGCAACATCTATACCTTCGACGACTATTCTCCCGACAGTTCCTGTTTAAGGCAAATACCTGTTGAGGGCATTATCGTATATCTGCAAAATTCGCATAAAGACTATCTTGAAATACGCATGCCGCAAGTGATTGACAATATTCTTAATCTTGTGAAGGTATGCCGGATTAAAAACGGAAACATTCTAAACTCCTTTTGCGAAAAATACAGGCAGGAAGCGATAGCGCACTTCAAATACGAAGAAGAAACAGTGTTCCCGTATATCATGCAGCTGCTTGGCGGCACGGGCGGCAGCGGTTACAAAATAAGAGAATATGAAAGAAATCACAGCGATATCGACGCTGCTCTTGAGGATTTAAAAAATATTATCATCAAATATCTTCCCGAAGAATGTACAATTGACAAATGCAGAGATGTACTGCTCGAACTTTTCATGTTTGAATACGACCTGTGCAAACACACCCTGCTTGAAGATAAGATACTGATATCACTGGTTGAACTCATCGAAAAAGACGGCCAATGAAACAGCATAAAAACTATCGAACCGTTATTATCGAACCTTCCCCAGTTATACAGGAAGGCATTAAACTGTTTTTGGAAAAATCCCCCGATTTCCGGGTAACAGCCTGTTTTGCCGATTTACAGCTATTTAAAAGCAAACCTGTTAAAGACGACGTTCAAGTCGTCCTGTTTAATCCGGCATCTGTCAAGTTCTACAGGCCGTTTAATGTTCGAAGCCTGTTTGACGCTTATCCCGACGTTTGCCTCATTGCCATACTCTATCAGTATGTCGATTCGGAAACGCTCCAACACTTCGATGGCGTTCTGGATATTTATGACGACGGTAGCGTGCTTCCTCAACGGGTCATCAAAATAATCGAATCGGCACAAAAGAGAAATGACCTGACTGCCGACAACATAGACCTGTCGGAAAGAGAAAAGGAAATACTCATTTCAGTAGCCAGAGGTATGACCAATAAAGAGATTGCCGACCAGCACTTTATATCGGTGCACACAGTCATATCGCACCGCAAAAACATAACGCGGAAAACCGGTATTAAAACCGTTTCGGGGCTCACCATCTATGCTATATTCAACAATCTTGTGTCGCAGGATGAACTGTAAATGGCACTGTAATGCAGTGTTCTGCCGCCGATAACATAAAAAACGTAAGGAACAGGTATCACACCATATTGAAACGGTTTGCAGCGGGAATTTTTTTTTTAACGACGAACAGAACTTTAGATGTCTATTGGATAAAAGAGCCCAATGGTAAAAAGTACCGTTTCTGCATTGCAGAAACGCCCTTTTAAAAAAACACCCCTGAACCAAATTATACTTTCATAAAAAATAAACTTCAGACAGTATTTTTATGTCAGGCTTAGTTGTGTTTAGAAGATTATAATTAATTTTGTTGGCTGTTGCGGGTTATTTTGATACGATTTTTAAATAAAAGCCGCATTTACATCGATGCTGAAATGGGTTATATAAGGAAATTAATTTTAATTATTCTGGCCTGTCTGCTTTACGGCAACGCAAACGGCCAGTTCTATAATGGTCATCAGATGGCGTTCGGAAAAAACAAGGTTCAGTATTATAATTTTTACTGGCAGTTTTACCGGTTCGACAAGTTTGATTGCTATTTCAACGAGTTTGGCCGCGACCTTGCCCAGTTTACCGCCCAGTATGCCACAAAAAAACTGAAGGAACTTGAGGGCTACTTCGACTATACGCTCGAAAAACGGATGATTTTTATTATTTACAACAACAGTGCGGAATACAAGCAGACAAACATAGGCCTTGTAACGTTTGATGAAGAGTCGTACAATATAGGCGGGTTCAGCAGGATAATAAAAAACAAGGTTATGCTGTATTACGAAGGCGACCATGTTGCCTATCAGAACCAGATTACGGCGTCGATAGCAGAGGTTATTATAAACGAAATGCTTTATAATGCCGAAACCAGAGACAGGGTGTCGAGTTCGCAGGAAATCAACATGCCCGACTGGTACATAAAGGGGCTGATAAAATACACGTCTCAGCCGTGGAATACAGAGACGGAAAACAGGGTGAAAGACGGTTTCAAATCGGGAAAATACAAAAACATCAACTATCTGGAATACGACGATGCCATTGACGCCGGAATGTCGTTCTGGAAGTTTATAGGAAAAGAATATGGCGATGCAATTATTCCCAATATACTGTATCTTACAAAAGTATATAAAAACATAAATGACGGGTTCAGGTACGTTACGGGGAAAAAACTGAAGGAACTGCTTGCCGACTGGAAAAGCCATTATGCCGAACAGTATGCCAACGACCTGGGGCGCCCCGACAACAATAGCGAAACATTAATAACATCGCGGAAAGACCAGATATTTCAGCAGGTAAAAGTAAGTCCCGACGGAAGATACATTGCATGGGTAACCAACGACTGGGGCAAAAGGCGCATCTGGCTTTATGACAACACTACCGGAAAACAGAAAAAGATTTTCAGGAAAGAGCCCAAGTTTGAACAGTTTACAGACGACACATACCCGGTAATAGCATGGCATCCTTCGAGCCGGATACTTACGTTTATAAACGAGGAAAAGAACAGCCTTGTAATGTATTTCTACAGGGTTGACGAAAGAAACACCGAAATCAGGAATCTTCTTTATTACGACAAGATACTCGACTTTTCGTACTCGCCCGACGGAACACGGCTTGTAATGTCGGCCGTGCAGGATGGTGTTACCGATATTTACCTGCACACAATAGTTTCGGGAACCAACGAACAGATAACTCGCGATATTGCCGACGACCTCCATCCGTCGTTTATGAAAAACAGTCCCGATGAAATAATTTTTTCTTCAAACCGGCTGTCAGACACACTGTATAACACATCCAGCCCGTTCGACAAGCTGTCGCCCGTATTCGATTTGTTTACATATAACGTGAGCCACAGAACGCAATACCTTACACGGCTGTCGGGCGACAGGTACAGCGACAAATTCCATGCCGCCGGGCTGTCGAAAAACACAATATCATACATAAGCAACAGCAACGGCATCATGAACCGCCAGGTTGCATCGTTCGACAGCGCAATAAGTTTTATCGACACGGCAACACACTACCGGCATTTCCTCAAATCATACCCCGTTACAAACTACGACAGAAACATCCTCAATCAGTCCGTATCCGACGGCTCCGGAATTTTCAGCGAAACCGTTTTCAGCAAACGGAAATTCATGCTGCGCAAAGGCAACTTTTCAGATTTTGCAGGGCGGATACCGGAAAGCGAAATATTTACATCCGAAGCAAGAAAAGACAGGGAAAAAGAACTTCACGCAGCCGACAGTATTGAACAGATAAGGCAAAGGCTGATACTTGAATACCGCATGAGGCAAGACACACTCACAAAACCACTTTACGAATACTATGCAACAGACGAACCGATAAACATATCGCACTATATTTTTGAAAAGGAAAAGGAAAACTACTACGAACAGCTCTGGCGAAAAGACTACATGGACATTGACCTCGATACCGGACACATAGCATTCCCGCTTATAAGAATATATGAACGGTCGTTTTACAACAACTACCTTGTGGGGCAGGTCGATTTCAGCTTCCTGAACAACTCATACCAGCCATACAGCGGCGGCGCTCCCTACTATAATCCGGGGCTCAACATGCTTACACGCTTCGGCGTGGTAGATCTTTTTGAAAACTACCGTATAACCGGCGGCGTACGCTTTGCAGGCAATTTCGACAGCAACGAATACCTGCTGAGTGTTGAAAACCTTATGGGTAAATATGACAAACAGCTTACCTTCCACCGCCAGGCATTCTTCAGCAGCAACGACACCTCGGTATTCAAAAGCTTCTCAAGCAACCTGAACCTCAGCTATTCCAAACCCATAACCCCCACGTTTGCCCTCCGCGGAACCGTTGCATACAGAAACGACAGGCACGTATTCCTTGCAACCGACGTGCTGTCGCTGGCCTGGCCCGACATTGTACAGCACTGGGGAAGCCTGAAGGCAGAAGCCATTTACGACAATACACGCAAACGGACGGTAAACATAATGTTCGGAACAAGGGCGAAAATATTCGGCGAATACTACAGACAGATAAACCGGTCGCAGTCCGACATGTTTGTTGTAGGCATCGACTTCCGGAAATACATACGCCTGCACCGCGAACTGATATGGGCCAACCGCTTTGCCGCCAGCACATCGTTCGGCTCCACAAAACTGCTCTACTACCTGGGCGGGGTTGACAACTGGATGGGATACCTGTTCAACAGCGTTACAATGTTCGACAACAGCACATCGGTTACCCCCGGCCAAAATTACAGCTTTCAGGCGCTGGCAACCAACATGAGGGGTTTTTCGCAGAACGTACGCAACGGAAACAGCTTTGCCGTTATAAACAGTGAAATAAGATGGCCGGTAATACGATACATTGCAGGCCATCCGCTGAAGTCGAATTTTCTTAACAGCATACAGATAATAGGCTTTGGCGACATAGGCTCGGCATGGACAGGCATATCGCCGTGGAACAGCAACAATGGCTACGACAACGACATAATTACCAACGGCCCGGTGAAAGTAACCATCGACTCGAACCGTCAGCCACTGGTTGCCGGCTTCGGGTTCGGAGCGCGTGCACAGGTTTTCGGATACTTTGTGCGCGCCGACTGGGCTTGGGGAATAGAAAGCCAGTATATCCTTCCACGAATATTCTACCTGTCGTTTGGCCTCGATTTCTAAACACACACGCATATATGATAAGTAAGTGCTCAAAATTAACTGTACCGATTTTCGTCATTGCGAGGGCTTGCCCGAAGCAATCCATAAAGCAACGCAAACAATGGATTGGCTTCGCCGAGCTCGTAAACTCGGTTGCTTCGGGCAAGCCCTCGCAATGACGAACAGGATAAT
>JAITVX010000005.1 GCA_031285575.1 Bacteroidales bacterium | reverse complement strand
GCTCAGCCAACGAAGCCTGACACATGAAATTTCGTGCGTTTACCCCGGTATTTTATGCTGCATGTTGAGAGTGTCAGGATTTTTTAATTACATTTGAAGCGTCTGTCTTGCACACTGCAGACGCCGTAGTTTTACGTGCAGTAATAATTTATGACGATGAAAGATACGTTTGTAAGCAGGAGGTATTTAATTGTTATTTTCTTTGTGTTAGCGTTTGCCGTTTTGGCAGGCAGGCTGTTTCACATACAGATTATTAAAGATACATACAGGCTTTCGGCCTACAATAATGTTCTGCGCCATGTAACCCAGTATCCGGCACGCGGATTGATTTACGACAGGAACGGACAGTTGATTGTATCGAACATGGCTGCCTACGACCTGATGGTTATTCCCTCGCAGACGGCAAAGGTAATTGACACCGCCGGATTCTGTTCAATGCTTGAGATATCGAACGATGTTTTTAAACACCAGATGCGTGCGGCGGTTAATTATTCACGTGCGGCTCCGTCAGTGTTCCTTAAACAGATTTCTGACGAGACCTACGCCCGGTTTCAGGAAAAAATGTACCTCTATCCCGGGTTTTACGTTCAGCCGCGTACGTTAAGGAAATATTCAAAACCTGTAGCGGCACACATACTTGGCTATGTGAGCGAAGTTGACGGCAATACCATAAGAAGAAATCCGTATTACAAACCTGGCGACTATATCGGCAAAAGCGGTATTGAAGAGGCTTATGAGAGCGAATTGCGCGGGCAGCGTGGCGTAAAAATATATATGGTTGACGTTTTGAGCCGCATAAAAGGTTCGTATGCCGACGGCGAATTTGATACGGCGGCAGTTCAGGGCGACGATATAATATCGACCATCGACCTCGACCTTCAGGAATATGGCGAGACGATAATGAAGAACAAAAGGGGCAGTATTGTGGCCATAGAACCTAAAACAGGGGAAACTCTTGCGCTTGTTTCGGCACCCAACTACGACCCAGGCCTTCTGGTAGGAAGGGTGCGGTCGGAAAACTTTGCGCGGCTGCAGAACGATACCGCCATATTGCCACTATTCAACAGGGCGCTTATGGCACGGTACCCGCCAGGTTCAACCTTCAAGCCGATTAACGGGCTCATCGGCCTGCAGGAAGGGGTTATTACCGAAGATACGCAGTTCGGATGCAGCCACGGTTACCTGTTTGTTGGCTGCCACGGTCATGCGTCGCCGCTTGGTTTGGCCGCTGCCGTTGCAAACTCGTGCAACTCATATTTCTGCCAGTCATTCCGGCGCATTCTCGAAAACAAAAAGTATGCGTCGGTTGAGGAAGCGTTTGGGCAGTGGAAGAAGTATCTTGATGAATTTGGTTTCGGAAGCTCTCTGGGAACGGATTTTTCAAACGAACTTGCGGGATTCATTCCGTCATCGGAATACTACGACAGATACCACGGTAGAAACAGATGGAAAGCGCTTACGGTAATTTCGCTTGCAATAGGTCAGGGCGAAATTGGAACAACCCCGCTTCAGATGGCAAACATGACGGCAGCAATTGCAAACCGCGGATATTATTATACACCGCACATTGTGAAAGGAATTGGAGAGGAGAGAAGAATGAATCCGAAGTTCCTTGAAAAACATATTATAGATATCGACTCTGCAAACTTCGAGAGTATTATCGAGGGTATGGAAGGTGCATTAGGCAGTATAACGGGAGCTACTGCCCGGTCTGCCGCCATTAATGGCATTGTCGTATGCGGAAAAACAGGTACTGCGCAGAATCCCCACGGCGACGACCACTCGGTTTTCGTAGCCTTTGCGCCCAAAGACAATCCTCAGATTGCAATAGCGGTTTATGTTGAAAATGCAGGTACCGGGGCTACATACGCAGCGCCCATAGCAAGCCTGATGATAGAGAAATACCTGACCGGCGCCGTTGCAAACAAGGCACGGGAACAGAGGATGCTTGAACTTAATCTTGAAGAAAAATTACTTAAACAGCGTGAAACGCAGAATTAACATCTGGAGTAGCCTCGACAAGGTAACGGTATTGCTTTACATGGCTCTTGCGGTTATGGGATGGTTCAATATTTATGCGGCGGTTTACAACGAAGAACATGCCGGAATATTCGATCTGTCACAAAGATATGGGAAACAGTTTATGTGGATTATTGTTGCCATTGTAACCGGAGTGTTTATATTGGTTATCGACAACAGGTTTTACCTTTTCTTTGCCCGTCCCATCTACATTATCATTCTGGCCATGCTTGTACTTGTGCTGATTGTCGGCACGGAAACAGCGGGAGCAAAGTCGTGGTTTGAGTTTAAATGGTTCAGCCTTCAGCCATCGGAGTTTGCCAAGTTTGGAGCCGCGCTTGCCCTTGCCGGCTACATGAACTCAAAACGTCACAACCTTACACGGTGGACAGAGCTTGTGCCCGCCACCGGTATAATACTGCTGCCGGCCGTGCTTACAGCTATGCAGCCCGACATGGGCTCGACGGTTGTTTTTCTCGCGCTTTTTATTCCGCTTTTCAGGGAAGGCATGAGCCCATATATGTTTCTGTCCGGCTTTCTGGCGCTAACACTGTTCTTTCTTACGCTTCTTGTAAATAACTTTTATCTCTCGCTGGGGCTTACTGCTGTTGCTCTGCTTGTAGCCTGGGCGGCAACCCGCAGGTGGAAACCGGTTTTATCGGCCGCCGGAATACTGCTGCTGACAGGCGGAACCCTGTTTGCGCTTAACCATTACCTGTTTAAATACTTCAGCAATGAAATAACCGTACTGATTGCCGTACTTGTTTCGGGGATTGTTTTTGCTTGGTATTTTTATATGCGGAAAGCAATGGCGTCGTTGACGATTTATCTTTTTCTTACAGGAAGCCTGCTTTTTATGAATTCTGTCGATTACGCCTTTGATAACATGCTTCGCGAACATCATCGCGACAGGATTAACATACTGCTTGGTAAGAAATCAGACCCGCACGGAACGGAGTACAACGTAAACCAGTCGCTTATTTCGATAGGTTCGGGCGGGCTTACCGGCAAGGGGTATCTTCAGGGAACACAGACGAAATACAAGTTCGTGCCCAAGCAAAGTTCCGATTTTATCTTTTGCACAATAGGCGAAGAATGGGGGTTTCTTGGGGCTGTATCTGTTATGGGGCTGTATCTGTTTTTGCTGTTGCGCCTTGTCTTTCTTGCCGAGCGGCAGCGTTTCGTTTTTTCACGGGTTTTTGGCTACTGCGTTGCATCGGTGTTTTTCGTGCATGTGTTTATAAATATCGGAATGGCCATAGGTATTGTGCCGGTTATCGGCATTCCGCTGCCGTTTTTCAGCTATGGAGGCAGTTCGCTCTGGAGTTTTACTATTATGCTCTTTGTGTTTCTGCGCCTCGATGCAGGCCGCAACGAATATCTCGTATAGTTAAAAAGGTATCGTTATCCTGTGCGATATCTGTATGCCGAATTCTTTTTCCACATAGTCTATCAGCTGCGGAAAGAACTCCATAAAGTCATCTTGCAGCGAATAGTAGTTTTTTTTGAGCGAACGTATTGCAAACCGCGTTTCCTTGGGCAGCGACGAATGTTTGCTAAGGGTTTTAAGAACAAGCCTTATGCCATTAATGGTCTGGTACGATTCAATCCAGTTATTTATTATGAAAAGAGGCATCATTTCCCGCACGTTTGCAGGCATGTGCTCATAGTTATTAACCATTGCCCTGTAAAAGTTGTAAGTAACGCTTTCGAGCGGACGCCTTGAAAACACATCCCACTCCTTAGTCAAAAAATGGTCGTAGATAATATCGGTTACAACGCCTGCATACTTGTGATATTTTCTTGTGAAAAATATTTTGCTCCGGTGCACAACAGGGTGCCTGTCGGTAAAAGCGTCAATGTGCCGGTGAATTATTATTCCCTTTCTTATCTGTTCCGGATAATTAAGATAGTCCTTGCCTTTCACATAGTCGCCTATGTAATTGCCGATAATTACCTGTTCAGAATCACCGGAAAGATATATATGGGCAAGCACATTCATAAACGGCCATAATAGTACAAAGAATTTGCCAGAAATGCCAGCAGAATAATTTTTTTTACTGTTGATCGACTAAAAATTTTAGAAGCTGTTTGAATTAAATTTTGTTTATCAATCTTCAGATATTGGTCATAATAACGCCATTGAATTTTCAATATTTCTTTCATAATCTTTAGAACGGCGTCTGTTATTCAGCGTACAGGTGATTGTCCTTGCAACAATCCACCGCTTTTCATGGATTTGTATTTTGATCTTTGTATCTATTGGAACTTTGGGTATTTCAACCTATATGTCATACCTGTCATTCATCTGTTCACGGAATGTACCTCCAAAAGTGCCATCATAGCTGTTGGCTGATACAACAGAGCAATCCAACATCAATACCTGCCTGTTGGGTACAGGTAGAACTGTCCTTTGAACTTTGGCTGTCTATTATGGCTACCGCAGGCTGGAACTTCTTATCGTTAGAAAGCCTGTTATCTGCTACCAGACTACGATTGATATTTCCCCAAGTACCATCTCTTACCCATTTGGCATAGCACCAATAGACTGTTTGCCATGGAGGAAATTCTTCCGGAAGGTCACGCCACATACAACCGTTTTTGGTCAGATAAAAAATAGCATTAACTGTTTCCTGAAGATTCCACTTGCTTTTTCTTTGCACATGAAGCACTTTTT
>JAITVX010000262.1 GCA_031285575.1 Bacteroidales bacterium | reverse complement strand
GGTATTGAAGTTCTGTTTTCCGAAGAAGTCTATTAATAAAAAAATAAATACTTCCGAACAGGCGGTTGCGTCAATTGATGCAAAAACACCGTAAAAGCCAGTTTCATGCGTTTGCCCTGACAGTTTTTGGCTTTGAGGAACATTTAGTATTCATTTTTGTTATATTTGCCGATAGTTTGGAGTATATTATAAATTTGAATATCGCATGAGCAAACAAAAAAAGAAAAAGTCGAACGCACAGCAGAAAATACAACTGGCGCAAGGCAAAAACGAATACAAACGCCGGATGCACCAGATATGCCTGCTGCTGCCCGAAGGCAAAGTTGCATGCAAGGTGCTGGAAAAATACATGGACATCCTGTACTCTATCAGGCCGCAGCCGATAAGAACTGTTTTTTTCGGAAAAGACCCGTCAGATTTTCAGGAATATGTCAAAACAGAATACCCTTTCATGATAAAACACGAAACGCTGCCCATGTATGAAGGCGGCCCTGAAGTGAGTCTGTACGACTATCATCAACTGGTGCGGCCGCTTCAAATGTTTGTTGACATACACAGCGAGCGACATCCCGGCTTTGCCGACCCTTTCATGCCGATTATCAAGGAACGCAAAACCCGCTCTATCGACGTTGTTCAGAAGATGGCAAGAATAGCCGAAGTGATGGGGCTGTCGGGAAGCAACTTCATGGAGTTCTTTTACCACGTGAAGTTTGTAATAGCCGACCCGTTAGAACTGAAAATTCCAAGAGATACCTGTACCATTGAAATAACATACGAAGCCCCCTCGTGGAAACAGATAAAAATAGGAACACAGAAACGTTCGGCGGCACGGGTAGGATGGCGTTTCCCTATAAAGATTGTATGGATGGAAATAAAACCCTCGCAAATGGGCATCAGAAACCCTGCCGACGACAGCCCCATGGAAGTATATATGCTGCAACATGCCATTAACCGGCTCTACGAACGCATTGGCGGAACATACCGGGCTGTAATGCACATGGATCTGTTCCAGTCGTTTCACCCACCTAAGGCTTTTCCTACTGGAGGCGGTAACTTTCTTATAGAATATAAAATTTCCGAAATCAAGGCAGGCTATTTTGCCGCAACTATTACCGACGGTGTGCTGCTTATACGCACATTTCTGTTTATAACCCATGCCGGAACGCCTGAAGGGAAAAAACTGACCGCCCTCACCGGGCTGCGGAAGTGGGATCATAAATATTTAGCATTCGACAACCTGCTTGCACTGACCGACTCCGACCTTCTGTCGAACGAACAGACCTGTGAAATATTCCGCGAAGCAGGCTGCGGAGGGCTGCTGGAGCTTTGCAACAAGGTGCGGCAGTCAAACTACTGGGAATCGTCGGAACAAAGAAATCCGATAGCCGACAAAATGCTGCAATACATAAAATCGGGCAAGGAAGAGGTATCCGATCTTTGGACAGAACTGCCCGACGACGAGCCGGAGCCAGCAGAAAGTGAACAGGAAGAACCGGATAACGAACTGCATGAACCGGAGGATAATAAGAAAACAACAGACGACGAACCGGAAACGGCCAGCGCTCCCGAGTAAAATTGCGGTAATCAGAGCTGTTATCAGTTAAATATCAGTCCCACGCTTACGCCGGCTCCGAGCGAATGCCGCCCGTAAGCCGATTCGTGTTCATAAACCGGTGCAACGGGGCTTATGCTGAGGTAGCCTGTCTGTCTGTCCCTCCTGTCGTAGCTGTAGTATATGCCCGGAGCCACCGAAATACCGAGCCTGCTGCCGAGTTTGTACACAAAGCCTAACTTCAGGTGGGTGGTATTCCACGTGTTATGTACATAACTGAAGTCGCTGTAGAAATAGTTGTATGAAACAATTTCCGGCTGAAAATCAATGCTCCCGCCAAGCGAAGTGCGGTTGCCGAAGCCGATACCGAACATCCACAGCCTGTCTTCAACGAAGTTTGCGCCTGCGTTAAATATTGTATAGAATTTCCGGACACCCAGCTTGTAGCTCAGTCCCACGTTCTGGTAATCGGCAAACGTAAGCGACCATTCCTTGTAAAAACCGCGCTTCACAATGTTTATCAAGCCTATGGAAATGCCGCTCTCAATGGTATCAGCTATGTTAACAACCCCAAGCTGCAGGCCATGCAGCACACCGGTGCGGTTTATAACGGCAGCCTGCATGCCTCCCTGTGTTGCGCTGCTCGTATTTACAATGCCGGCAAACTGCGCACCGTCAACATTGCCGGCTGTGTTTACCAGTCCGCCGAGCTGTGTGCCTTCCACATCGTTCGCTTTGTTCACCAGCCCGGCAAACTGTGCACCATCCACATTGCCCGACATGTTTACAAGTCCGCCGAACTCGGCGCCGTCAACAGCACCAACCCTGCCGTAAAGCATGTTTACCGAAAGGTTGTAGCAGTAATCGACTGTAAGTTTACCCTGCGTACTTATTGGATACACAAAGCTGATTTGCGCCGGAAACGTTTTCATGTCTTCAGCCTGTTTCGTATCCTGCGCCCAGAGGTCGCAAGCCGCCTGCACCGCCAGAATAACGGCGCTTAACACGACTGCTGTTTTAAACCTCACCTGTTTCGATATCTTTTGCCTTTTACTTTTTTTTAACTTCATAACCTCTGATTTTTTTGCTTTTCACTATGCTTTTTCAATTTCAATAATTAAATGCCGCGCAAAGGTTGTGATATTTTTCACTATTTGCAATAACCTGTCTTTTCGGCCATGCGCAACGCTTCAACAAGCACAATTTTCGTAAATATTGTTTTTATGTATATCTACTGTTCTCGTACCGATACCGAGCCGGTCGGCAATCTGTTTGCTCGTTGTTGCCATGTCGCGGCAAAGCTCTGTAATGCGCTGTATTTCCCTGTCGTTTTGTCATGCAAACACAAATGCAGCACAAATATTACAGCCTGTTATGTGCCATTGTTACAGGAAATGATGACAAATTTCACTGTGGCATAATGATTGATTATTTTTTTAAAAACTAAAAGAACTATTTAAAACAATATAAAAATGGGAAAAATAATAGGTATCGACCTGGGAACAACGAACTCCTGCGTGTCGGTAATGGAAGGCAACGAGCCGGTAGTTATTCCTAACAGCGAAGGGAAAAGAACAACACCGTCGATAGTGGCATTTGTTGACAATGGCGAAAGAAAAGTTGGCGATCCGGCCAAACGGCAAGCCATAACAAACGCAAGCAAAACGATTTACTCAATCAAACGGTTTATGGGCGAAACCTACAGCAACATATCGCCCGTGGTAAAAAGAGTTACCTACAATGTGGTGCAGGGAGAAAACAATACGCCCAGGGTACAGATAGACAACCGGATGTATTCACCACAGGAAATATCGGCAATGGTGCTTCAGAAGATGAAAAAAACAGCAGAAGACTATCTTGGCCAGGAAGTAACGGAAGCAGTAATAACAGTTCCGGCATACTTCAGCGACTCGCAGCGTCAGGCAACAAAAGAAGCAGGGGAAATTGCAGGGTTAACCGTAAAAAGGATTATCAACGAACCCACAGCCGCCTCTCTTGCCTACGGACTGGACAAGAAATTGAAAGACCTGAAAATAGCAGTGTTCGACCTTGGCGGCGGAACATTCGACATCTCAATTCTTGAACTTGGAGACGGTGTATTTGAAGTAAAATCGACAAACGGCGACACACAGCTTGGCGGAGACGATTTTGACCACATGATAATCGACTGGCTTGCCGACGAATTTTTGAAAGACGAAGGAATAGACCTCAGAAAAGACCCGATGGCACTGCAGCGTCTTAAAGAAGCTGCCGAGAAAGCCAAGGTAGAACTTTCGAGCACCACAACAACTGAAATCAACCTCCCCTACATAATGCCGGTTGACGGGATACCGAAACATCTTGTAAAAACGCTGACAAGAGCCAACTTTGAAAAAATATGCGACAGCCTCATACAAAGATGTATCGAGCCCTGCAAAATAGCATTGAAAGATTCAGGATTTTCTGTTTCAGACATCGACGAAGTCCTTCTTGTAGGCGGCTCAACACGAATACCTGCAATACAGCAGCTTGTTGAAAAATTCTTCGGCAAGGCGCCCTCCAAAGGCGTAAACCCCGATGAAGTGGTAGCCGTAGGAGCAGCTATCCAGGGTGGAGTGCTAACCGGTGAAGTGAAAGACGTGCTGCTTCTGGATGTAACCCCGCTGTCGCTGGGAATTGAAACAATGGGAGGTGTAATGACTAAACTTATTGAGTCGAACACCACAATACCGACCAAAAAAACACAGGTGTTCACTACGGCTTCCGACAGCCAGCCTTCGGTTGAGATACATGTGCTTCAGGGAGAAAGATCTATGGCATCGGGCAACAAAACCATCGGCCGTTTCCACCTCGACGGCATACCGCCGGCCCCCAGAGGCGTGCCTCAAATTGAAGTAGGTTTCGACATCGACGCCAATGGAATACTTCATGTTACTGCAAAAGACACAGGAACCGGCAAGGAACAGAGGATACGGATTGAAGCCTCATCGGGTCTTACCGATGACGAAATCCAGAGAATGAGAAACGAAGCAAAAGCCAATGCCGACGCCGATGAGCAGGCACGTAAAAAGATTGAGAAAATAAATACTGCCGACAGTATGATTTTTACTACCGAAAAACAGCTTAAAGAATTCGGTGACAAATTGCCTGCCGACAAAAAGCCCGCTATCGAGGCATCTCTGTCTAAACTGAAAGAAGCCCATAAAGCGCAGGATATCGACGCCATCGATAAAGCATTAGCCGAATTGAATGCAGTATGGCAGGGAGCGTCGGAGGAGATGTATAAAACAGTTCAAGACACTTCAGGCCAGCAAACAGCATCACAGCCTGGAAGCGATAACGCAAACAACCAGCAAAATGGCAAAGGAGGAAACGAAGAAGTAACCGATGTTGATTTTGAAGAAGTGAAGTGAGAGGGGATTATAGATAATCAACAATAATCATAAAAGTGCTGTAAATAAATGGTTTACGGCACTTTTTGTTTTTATTCGCTTGTCGTTGCTGTTTGTTTTATATTGTTTTTTATCATATATTTGCAGCATATTTGCGACACGACCTAAATAACGGAAGTGTGCGACTTATTCATACTTATATATACTAAAGACGATTTAATGCATGGGATATAGCAAATTGAAGATTCCGAAAGTCTGCGAATACTGTCGCAAACCATTTGAAGCAAAAACCGTGACTACACGCTTTTGCTCCAAAGAATGTAGCCATAAAGCAGATAATGCACGAAAGAAAGCAGAGCGGAAAGAAGCCAAGCAACAAGAACTGATTGCTCAAATTCCGAATAACCGCCCCTATATTTCGATTGCCGAAGCAGTTTTACTGTTTGGTATATCGAGAGATACCATCTATCGCCTTGTTCGTATGGGTAAAATTCCATCTATCAATTTGGGCGATCGACTTACAAGAATAAGCAGGGAACATATTGAAACGATGTTTGCACCTTTAGAGATTGTATCCATTCCAACAGAAAAGCAATCTAAGAAAATGGATTATTCGCAAGAGGAGTGTTACACTATCGGAGAAATTACAGATAAGTTCGGTGTTTCACCTGCGACAGTTAGTAATGCTATTCGCCGAAATTCCATACCTAAAAAGCAGGTGGGAAAATTCGTGTACGTGCCTAAAAAGGAAATAGACAAAATCTTTGCAAGTAAAAAGTAATCTGATATGAAACAGCTAAATCGCACCAAAGTAACCGTTAGGATAAGAAAAGCCGTTTTTCGTGATGAATGGTATTTGTGTATAGAGAGTTATCCTGTGTTCGCTCCCGGTAAGAGCAAACCTCAACGCATTGTTGAGTCATTGAATCGTACTATTACAACTATTGTCTGGGATAAGAAACGAACTGCCCGCACAACAGAAACCTCTAAAACATTCAAACCAAAAAGAGATGAAAACGGCGTAATAATGTGTAAAAGCGAACAAGACCAACAAGCATGCTTATACGCCGATGGAGTCCGTAAACTCCGCCAACGTGAATATGACAATGCCGATTTGTACAGCGATACCGAAACAGCCCAAGTTGAACAGAAAGAGCGGTTACAGCAGAATTTTATAGAGTATTTCAAGAAAACCGCCACTAAACGCCATGCCAATAGCTCTACGTCTATACAAACCAATTGGAATCGTACCCTCGATTTTCTGAAACAGTTTGCCGGTGATACACTATTGTTTTCTCAAATAAACAACAAGATGGCAGAGGATTTTAAACGATTCCTCTTATCCGCTCCATGTGGTGGAAACAGAAGTGGTATTATATCGCATAATACTGCCGCCACTTATTTCTCTATTTTCAAGGCTGCACTCAAACAGGCTTTTGTTGAAGGATGCCTGCAAACGGACTTGTCTGCCAAAATCAAAGGGATTCAGGAACAGGAATCACGCCGGGAGTATTTGACCGTTGAGGAACTCAACACACTTGCTTCTACACCTTGCGAGCGGGATGTGA
>JAITVX010000239.1 GCA_031285575.1 Bacteroidales bacterium | reverse complement strand
GGTATTGAAGTTCTGTTTTCCGAAGAAGTCTATTAATAAAAAAATAAATACTTCCGAACAGGCGGTTGCGTCAATTGATGCAAAAACACCGTAAAAGCCAGTTTCATGCGTTTGCCCTGCGTTTGCAATGACGTGCTGTTTTATTTCCAGAGAAAACCAACAAAAGAAATAGGTTTAAGAATAACGGTGCCGCCGATATTGATACAGCGCCTGACAAATCAGCCGAAAAGTTGCAAGTGTATCCAGTCATACACACCTGAGTAATGTACATCCGCCACCGGTAACGACAGGCAATACACATTATTAAGACTGTATTTTAAGTGAGAATAGCGATAAATTAATAAAAACTGATTTAATTTTTGTAAAAAAAACAATACTTTTATTGCCCGATAAACTGACCGTGCGTCAATGATGATTGAGACTGTAAAAAAAATAGGTATTTTCAGGGAAAACCTGCGTGTGGCAGTTAAGGCTATACGGTCGAACAGGATGAGGACTATACTTACAATGTGTATTATTGCATTCGGAATAATGGCACTGGTGGGAATACTTACAGCTATCGATTCGATAAAAAATGCTCTTACAGACCAGTTTACCATGATGGGTGCCAATTCGTTCAGCATAACTTCGCGCGGCATGAACGTGCGTATTAACAACAACCGGTATCGTACAAAAAACTTTTCAAATATATCATACCGTGAGGCCGTTGCTTTCAGGGAACAGTTTGGCGAACACGCCGCGGTTGCGGTTTCATTCAATGTAACCGGCATGGCAACCGTCAGGTATGGCGACGAAGAGAGCAATCCGAACGTAAGGCTTGCGGGAGTTGACGAAAATCATCTTGCCGTTTCGGGTTATGAAATATCTTCGGGACGCAACTTTACCGCCGGCGATATTGCACTTAATGCACACCTTGCCATCATTGGCGCCGACATTGTGAGCGATGTTTTTCCCTTTGGAAACGATCCGGTGGGGCAAACAATAAACGTTTCGGGTATGAGACTGAAAGTGGCCGGAGTTCTTAAAGGCAAAGGGGCAGCCATAGGCAATCCCGACAGGGTGTGTCTGATACCTGTAACAACGGCGCGACAGTATTTTCCGCGCCCAGGGCAGTCGTTCAATATTTCCGTTATGCCCGTCGGCATGGCAAACCTCGACATCATGGCGGGCGAGGCCGAAGCGATATTCAGAACAGTACGCGGGCTTACTCCTCGCGACGAATCGGATTTCAACATAACCAAAAGCGACAATCTGGTGAAACTGCTTCTTGAAAACATACGGTACATTACGCTTGCCGCCACGCTTATCGGTATTGTTACACTGGCAGGTGCTGCTGTGGGGCTGATGAACATAATGCTCGTTTCGGTTACCGAGCGAACCCGTGAAATAGGCGTGAGAAAAGCCGTAGGGGCCAAGCCGCGCACAATAAAAAACCAGTTTCTTTTCGAGTCGGTTATGATAAGCCAACTCGGAGGCATTCTGGGAATAATACTTGGAATAATGATAGGGAACATTGTTTCGGCAATACTGAAGTCAGACTTTTTAATACCCTGGCTGTGGGTGCTGACCGGAATATTTGTGTGCTTTACAGTTGGCGTTGTATCTGGATATGCACCAGCCGTAAAGGCTGCAGGCATCGACCCTATTGAAG
The DNA here is from genome assembly GCA_031285575.1 of Bacteroidales bacterium. Taxonomy (GTDB): domain Bacteria; phylum Bacteroidota; class Bacteroidia; order Bacteroidales; family VadinHA17; genus LD21. Next base: position 4,569 of record JAITVX010000239.1, on the reverse strand, counting down.
CTTTAAGATACGAATGAAAACCTTAATTACAGAGTTATGGAAAAACATATTATTCAGAAACAGTCAGTAACCTATCCGGAAGTAGTTTACAACATGGCTTCCGGCGCCCTCGAAATTACAGGAAAGTCTATTCCCGAAAATCCGGAATCGCTTTTCACCCGCATTATGGGATGGATCGATTCGCATCTCTGGCAAAACAATACGCTCAGAGTTTTAATATTCCTTGAATACCTAAACAGTGGGTCGTCGAAATACCTGCTCGATGTGTTTAAGCAACTGGCGCGGCATATCGATAGCGGAAAAGACGTTGACATCAAGTGGCAGTATGAAGCAGATGACATATCGATGCTCGAACTTGGCGAACATTACCGCGACACTGTGGGAATCCCGATTAAAACGGAAATGATTTTATAAATTTTGCTCAACCGTGGGGCAAGATAACAGATGCTACTAATCCTCTCCTCATTACCCACAATATGCACTTCACCGAATGCTTACAGCTAACGCAACGTATCTTTCAATGCCGCCACATCTTTTCCCATAGCGTCGAGTTTTGATTTAAGGTCGGGAAGCCTTTTGAAAACTACATACGATTTCATATACTGCTTGATGTCTATTGCCGGTGAACCCAAAATTGCCATATTTTTCTCCTTTATATCGCTTATTATTCCGGCCTGCGCACCTATTTTCGAGCCTGCCGCAATTTTCAGGTGGCCGGCAATTCCCACCTGGCCTCCCAACATGCAGTTTTCTCCTATTTTGGTCGAGCCGGCAATGCCAACATGTGCCGCCATAACGGTGTTTTCGCCTACTTCAACATTATGCCCTATCTGTATAAGGTTATCGAGCTTAACTCCTTTACCTATTACGGTTGAACCCATTGTTGCCCTGTCAATTGCCGAGTTGGCGCCTATTTCAACATTATCTTCAAGCACTACGTTGCCGAGCTGTGGAATTTTGGAATACTCGCTACCCGACAGGGCAAAGCCGAAACCGTCGCTGCCAATTACCGCACCTGCATGTATAATACATGCATTGCCGATAACGCATTCGTGATATACTTTTACACCGGCATATAACACGCATCGTTCGCCTACCCTGGAGTTGTCGCCGATATAAACATTCGGGTAAATGGAGCTGCCGGAACCTACGGTGCAGTTTTCGCCAATATAAGCATACGGCCCTACGTAAACATCGGAACCTATTTCAGCCGAAGGCTCAATAACCGCCAACGGATGAATGCCTGTCTTGCGCGGACGAGACTGTTCGACAAGCCGCAGCAGCGCAGCAAATGACTCGTAGGCGTTATCAACTCTTATAAGGGTGGCATTTATTTTGTCCGAGGCCACAAACGTTTTATTGACAAGTATAACCGACGATTTGGTAGTATAAATATACTGCTCGTAAACCGGATTAGCCAGAAACGAAAGTGCACCTTCGAATCCTTCCTCAATTTTTGCCACCGTATTAACTTTCACCTCCGGGTCGCCTTCAACAGTGCCTTTCAAAAAACCCGCAATTACCGCCGCTGTAAATTCCATAATAATTCCTCCTTTTTACTGTCTGTATTCCTTTGGATAACACAGGAAATACTTTATTATTTTCTCTGATAAAAACTTATGATTAAAAATATCTGAAACCGACGAAATAACGTCCGCCTTACCATTCTTCAGTAAAATCTTTATTTCGTGAAACTCCGGCGAATAAGGCAGGTTTGAAACGGCACCAGAATAAACAAAATACCTTGCTTCCGCTTCATCTATTCCCATATCTCTCTCAACCATCTTGCGTAATACAGCTATCTTCTCCTCATCGAATGGGGCGTTGGCAAGTTCAATGGCAAACAGATTACGGTTTACAAGCCGCCCGGCAAGGTTCGACAAAACCTTGTCACCATGCCCGGCCCAGTATTTGGCCGAAACAAGAATGTCGGAATCGTCGAGGCTCGTAAAGCGTTCGGCAATAAGGCCTGCAGCCGGGTTATCTTCCGCAAAATCAATTTTTCTAAGCCCTGTATCCAAAAAGAAACCGAGAGCCGGAGTAGCAAACACATCCTTTCCGTCAATGGCCAGCTCCCTTGCACGGTTAAGCAGTCTCACAAGCATACTCTCGGCCGAAACAACCGCTTTGTGCATATACACCTGCCAGTACATAAGCCGCCGGGCAAACAGGAACTTCTCAATAGAATAGATTCCTTTTTCGTCAACCGCAAGGCTGTCGTCGGCTACGTTAAGCATTCTTATTATCCTGTCCGAACTCACCAGCCCCTCTATAACACCTGTAAAAAAACTGTCGCGCCTCAAATAATCGAGCCTGTCCATATCCATCTGGCTTGAAATCAACTCGTGTAAAAACATTCTGTTATACCGTCCAAACAGAATATCTATTGCCAGTGCCAGCTTATCACCATACACCTCGTTAAGCCGGTTTATAAGGAACAGCGAAATATCTTCATGGTCAACACCCTCAATAATTGTTTTCTCAAGCGCATGCGAAAACGGTCCATGCCCAATGTCGTGAAGCAGAATAGCCAGACATGCAGCCTCTTCCTCTTCGACAGATATACGCACGCCCTTGCCTTTCAGCGTATCGAGCGCCAGCGACATAAGATGCAATGCCCCCAGCGCATGCTGAAAGCGCGTATGGTTGGCCCCCGGATACACCAACCCAGTAAGTCCCAGCTGCCTTATATTCCGCAGCCGCTGAAACCATGGGCATTCGATTATATCGTAAATAAAATCGTTCGGAATATTTATAAATCCATAAACCGGATCGTTAATTATCTTTCTCTTGTTTATCCTTACGCTCACAAAAAGAATATTTACAGCACAAAAGTATGAATAACTCTGGATTATGCAAACTGTGTGTACTCTCGTTCTACGACACTTTCAATGCACACAAAGCTAATGAATATCTTTGTATAGGAGCTATTCTCTTCATATAAACATTCTACATTTTGAAGACAAAATATGATTGTCTTCCATTCTGTCTGATTTAAAAATAACAAAGATGTTGTTAAATAATATGTTTACAATGATATACTGCTTAATTTCCAAAGAGATTTAATGAGTTATACGGGAATGTTGATAATAGTGTTGATAATTGGATGCAGTTTTTCACCCTCAATATGTTTTAAAAGTCGTATCCTTGCACCGACATTCGATTCTCTTGAATTGCTGTACACAGTAATCGTAGTTAAATGTGGAATCGGATGAAAATCAAAAAAATATGCACACAGCAGTGAGTTTCGCCAAGGGTAGCGCAACAGATATGCTGCCACTTGTTTTAAAGGAAACAGCAAGCGTGCTGCAAACAGAGTGTTGACCTGTCAAACATTGGTAGAGTTTAAGGTTTAGGTTAAATTTTTTTATTATGGAACTGTATATTATTAAGAGAGACGGGAAAAAAGAAGTTTTTTCCATTGAAAAAATCAAGAGTGCCATTGCGAAAGCATTCCTTTCGGTTGGCAGTTTTGCCACGCAGGATGTACTTGGCAACATTCTGTGCCGCGTGAATATTACAAACGATATTACGGTGGAAGAGATACAGAATCAGGTGGAAGTAGCCCTGATGGCCGAAAAATACTATGCTGTTGCCAAAGCCTACATGCTTTACAGGCAGAAACACCTTGAAGATCGTGAGGTGCGCGACAAGCTTAAATTCCTTATGGATTACTGCGACGCCTCAAATGCCGCCACGGGCAGCAAGTTCGACGCCAACGCCAACGTTGAAAACAAAAATATGGCCACCCTTGTAGGCGAACTGCCCAAATCGAACTTCATACGCCTCAACCGCCGTATGCTTACCGACCGCCTGAAGGAAATGTTCGGCAAGGAAGTGGCCGACAAATATGTTGAACTTCTGACCAATCATTTCATTTATAAGAACGACGAAACAAGCCTGGCCAACTATTGCGCCAGCATTACAATGTATCCGTGGCTTATTGGCGGCACAACCTCAATAGGCGGAAACTCAAAAGCGCCCACCAACCTGAGGTCGTTCTGCGGCGGCTTTGTGAACATGGTTTTTATCGTTTCAAGCATGCTGAGCGGAGCCTGTGCTACACCCGAATTTCTGATGTATATGAACTATTTTATAGGTCAGGAATACGGTCAGGACTATTACCTGAATGCCGACAGGATAGTTGATTCGTCGATAAAACAGCGTTCGATTGACAAGGTAATTACAGACCATTTTGAACAGATTGTTTACTCCATAAACCAGCCTACCGGAGCAAGAAATTTTCAGGCAGTGTTCTGGAATATCTCATACTACGATCGCTATTATTTTGAAAGCCTGTTCGAGAACTTCATCTTTCCCGATGGAAGCAGGCCCGACTGGGAGTCGCTAAGCTGGCTGCAGAAACGGTTTATGAAATGGTTTAACAGGGAACGGACGCGCGCAATCCTCACTTTCCCTGTGGAAACAATGGCGCTGCTGACTGAAAGCGGCGATACCAAAGATAAGGAATATGGCGACTTTACCGCCGAAATGTATGCCGAAGGTCATTCGTTTTTCACCTACATGAGCGACAACGCCGATTCGCTTAGCAGCTGCTGCCGCCTTCGC
>JAITVX010000222.1 GCA_031285575.1 Bacteroidales bacterium | reverse complement strand
GTTTGGTCCTCCGAGGTGCATGCATGCACCTCCGAAGACCGGCGCTGCAGCTAAAAACACAGAAACCGGAGCTGCCTCGGGCAACTCCGGTTTCCTGCCGCCGGCTTCCGGGGCATTATTCAGCAGCCTGCTGCTTATTGCCGTCGCCTTTTAACTTTCCGGGGAAACGTTTCTTCAATTCTTCATACACGGCCTTGGAGCCCTGTATGTTCTGCCTGGCGGCTGCCTTAACCGAAGTGTAGAACGTCAGCGCCGTGTTGTAGGCCTCGCTGCCCGATACCATCATGGTGTCGTCAACGCTGTCGGTAAGCTGCTGCAGCCTGCTCAGCGTACCGCGCAGGCGGGTAACGTCGTGCAGGTCGAAGCCTAAATCGTCAACCGATATGAACGCCGGGCGCAGTGTGGGGTTTATTCGCGCCAGTTCAAAGGCCTTGTCAACAAAACTGAGGCTTCTCTCGCCCATTTTGAGCATGCCCTTGCGCTGGTCGGCCGTGAGAGGCAGCACATAGGGAGCAAGAAGCGCCTTAATTTCGTCGGCCTTCAGGTTGGCCTGCTCAATAACTTCATCGGGAATGCTTCTGTAATGTAAATTCTGCATAAGGTTATATTATTAAATTAAACATGCGGCAATGTAGGCAATTCCTGCATATTTACCGAACAAGTTCGGTATAAAATACTTGTTCATGAAAATAATTTAATACTTTTACATCCAAATTATAATCGGAACAGTAAGCCTGCCGCTGAAACATATTAAAAACATGGAAAAAGCAATGCAGCATTTGGCCGTATAATATAAAGATAACCTGTAATGAATGCACATGTTCTTGAAAATATTCGCACATTAAAGCGCCGGTTACTGCCCAACGACCGCATGGTGCTGTTCGGTTCGCAGGCTCGCGGCGACGCCCGTCCTGATTCGGACTGGGACCTGCTGCTTGTGCTTGATAAGCCTGAAAAGGAAAAGTCGGACGAAGACAAGGCGTATGAATTTGTGCTGATGGGATGGAAATACGGAACTTATTTGAGCATCAAACTATATACCGAAAACGACTGGGCGAAAAGAAAACATACACCGTTTTATGAAAATGTTGTCAATGAAGGAATAGAAATAATATGACACTGCAAAACGAAAACAGGAATGATAGAACAATTAATTTTAAAATAAGAATATGATATAAAACAGCATGCCGGCAGGCATAAGACATATAAAATAGCATTTTGCCATATTCTTGCTCTCAAAATTTCCACAAAATTGACAATAGTAAGAATAAGTAGAGATGCCGCAGCAATGCGGATTTACTTATTACTATTGTGGGTTGTGGAAAACCTTGAGAGCGGATAATGTAAGTCCGCTTTTTTATTGTCTGAAAATTAAAAATTTTAAAAAGGATTTAAATATGATAAAAAAAGATTTTCTTAGAATAGGCGTCTTTTATGACGGGTCGTTTTTTGTTTATGCACAGAATTATTTTTGGAGACAAAACTATGGATGGCTTAAATATGAACAGTTTCATAAACTTCTTGAATTGTATGTTGAAACAAAAATGCAGGGATATTCCGACTACAAAATTGTTTATTCTGCGTGGTTTCAGGGACTTCATAAACAGAGCTTGGCGTCCGACGACAATTTAAGATCAGACCGAAAAAGGCACAATGAGCTTTTGTTTGCAGGCATTGAATGTAAAAACCTTACAATGTCAGCATCTCAAGGCGAAAAGGGCATTGACGTTTACATGGCGCTGGAAACACTCCAGGTTGGCCTCGACGGCAAAATTGATGTTGCAATCCTCATAACGGGAGACGGCGATTTTGTTCCGCTTGTTAGAACCTTAATGAAAAACGGCATCAGGGTAGGGATTGCTTTTTTTGAATATGCAGACGACGAGCATAAAAGTTTTGTTAGCGAAAAGCTTGTCAATGCGGCAAACTTCGCCGTTAACATTAACAGTTTAGAAAATGACAGAGACTTCAAAACCGACTTCAAGATGATTTTCAAACACTCGGAAGATTTCAAAAAAACAAACAATTTATTATAAATTTTTCAAACTAATTATCGATATGAAAAAAACATTTACTGTTCTGATACTCTTAGGAGTTTTTTGTATTCCATCCGTGCTTGCCGGCCCGTTCGGCATCGACATGGGCATGAGCCTTGCGCAGGTTAAGGCAGTTAGTAAAACAGAACCTGTACACGTACAGGATGATGTGTATGAAATAACACCACCTAAAACAAATGATATGTTTGAAACATATTATGTTAGAATAGACCCGGAATATGGTGTTTATTGGTTGAAGGCCATAGGCAAGGATGTCAATACAAATAACTATGGACATGAACTTATATCCGTATTTAACAGTCTTGCAGAAAGTATTGAGAAAACCTACGGCAACTATGAGAAAATCGACAGAAGGGAAGTTGGTTTGGGCAATATACCTGATTTTTTTATGAAAGCTTTAGAGGATGGAGCCAGAACGCTGGGTGCTTTATGGCAAAAAGAATATGGATCGACATTGCCGGATGAAATAGAAACAATTGCAATAACGGTTGAAGCCTTATCAGAAGATTTAGGATATGTAGCCTTGGAATACAGTTTTTCAAATACAGCAAAAGTAAAAGCCAAAGCCGATTCGGTATTTTAAAATTATCTCAAACGGCAGAAAGTAAGTAAGTACTCAAAATTAGTTGTACCGATTTTCGTCATCTTTGCGAGCCGGAACGGCGAAGCAATCCATGCGATACGCCTTTTCTGGATTGCTTCACCCTGCAGGTTCGCAATGACGGAAAAAACGTGCGTCATTGCGAG
>JAITVX010000214.1 GCA_031285575.1 Bacteroidales bacterium | reverse complement strand
GACAGATGTGAAGCGTGTACTCCGGATAGTTTGAAAACAGAAAACGTTCTGCATAAAATTTCGTGCGTTTGCGCTGGATATTTTTTTCTGTTTACAGGTATGTTTTTTATACATCGCTTTATTACTTTTGTCGAAATTTTATTTGAAGATGTACAGAACACATACATGCGGCGAACTGAATATCGCTTCTGCAGGCAGTGAAGTAACACTGTGCGGATGGGTGCAAAAATCGAGAGACCTTGGAGGGATGACTTTTATCGACCTCAGAGACAGATATGGAATAACACAGCTTGTTTTCAACATTGATACGGATAAAAAGCTGTGCGAAGAAGCCCGCAAGCTTGGCCGCGAATATGTTATACAGGCCAGTGGCAAGGTTGTTGAACGGAGTTCAAAGAACCTGAAAATACCAACAGGCGAAATAGAAATTGCCGTAAGCAGCCTCACGGTTCTTAACCCAAGCGAGTTGCCGCCATTTACCATTGAAGACGAAACCGACGGAGGCGATGAGTTAAGGATGAAATACAGATATCTCGACCTCCGCAGGCCGGTATTGAAACAGAACATTTATCTGAGGCACGTTATTGCCCGCGAAGTCAGGAAATACATGGATTCACTGGGGTTTATTGAAATTGAAACACCGGTTCTAATAAATTCAACTCCCGAAGGAGCAAGGGACTTTGTGGTTCCGTCGAGGCTTAACCCCGGAAAATTCTATGCCCTGCCACAGTCGCCGCAAACTTTTAAGCAACTGCTGATGGCGGCAGGATTCGACAAATATTTCCAGATTGTAAAATGTTTCAGGGATGAAGACCTGCGGGCCGACAGACAGCCTGAATTTACCCAGATTGACTGCGAGATGTCGTTCGTTGAACAGGAAGATATTCTGACCACTTTTGAGGGAATGGCGAAGCATCTTTTCAGGGAAGTAAAGGGAATCAATTTTACGGAACAGTTCCGGAGGCTCTCCTATGAAGAAGCGCTTAACTCATACGGGACAGACAAACCCGACTTGCGTTTCGACATGAAGTTTACCGATATTACCTGCATTGTAAAAGGTAAAGGTTTTCCAGTATTTGATTCGGCAGAATACGCTGGCGGAATTACCGTATCGGGATGTTCGGAATATACACGCAGGCAACTGGATGAACTGACGGAATTTGTCAAGAGGCCGCAGATTGGGGCAAAAGGACTGGTTTATGTCCGTTACGGTGCCGACGGTTCGCTTAAATCATCGGCCGATAAATTCTTTTCGCCCTGCGATATTGAATTGTGGGCAAAAGAGACGAAGTCATCCCCCGGCGACCTTATCCTGATACTTGCCGGCGCTAAAAAGAAGACTCTGGCAGCTCTTTCCGAATTGAGGCTTGAAATGGGACGGAGGCTCGGACAGAGAAACCCCGACAATTACGTTCCGCTGTGGGTTGTCGATTTTCCTCTGCTTGAATGGGACGATGAAACACAACGGTATTATGCCATGCATCACCCGTTTACATCGCCAAAACCCGAAGACATGCCGTTTATGGATGCCGACCCCGGTAAAGCAAGGGCAAACGCATACGATTTGGTCATTAACGGAATAGAGATTGGCGGCGGTTCGATAAGAATACACGACTCGTCGGTGCAGAAACAGATGTTCCGCACTCTGGGCTTTTCTGAAGAAGAAGCCGCCAGTCAGTTCGGATTTATAATTGATGCATTCAGATACGGAGCCCCGCCTCATGGCGGCATAGCATTCGGGCTCGACAGGCTGACGGCTGTTTTTGCAGGCCAGGACTCGATACGCGACTTTATAGCATTCCCGAAAAATAACGCCGGAAAAGATGTTATGATAGATTCGCCCTCGGTTATTTCGCCAAAACAACTCGACGAACTGATGATTTCCGTCAGAAAATAACAGAATCTCAGCCAACATAATACCGTGGCAGGGGCAGTTTCATGTTTGTGGTTCCGGGTTCAGTGCTGACCGGGGTATCTGAGTGTTATTCCGAGGTAGCGCGTGCATACAGAACAACCTGTTATACGAAGTGGCGGCGTACTCTGTTATATTTTCTTTCCGATATAAAAAACGTAGCCATAATGTTGTTTATATTTTGAATACAACTCCACCTCATATTTATTATTTTCAATAAAAGCATCCACTGTTTTATCGCCGGTGTGTTTTTCCAAAAGGGCTTTCTCTGCCTTTGCTCGTGGGGTAAAATAATTATCTGTCCAGCAACTTTCAGGCAATGTAAAGGCTGCAACAAAACCATAACCGATTTTTTGCATTATTGAAATATTATACCCTATTGTATCCAAACCACTACCGGCATCAACCCAAAACTTTTCAACCTCGGCAGGCTGTTCATCAGTTAACCATGAGGGGCAGGTTACGGCAACATATCCGTTTTTTTTGAGAAAACCGTTCCAACAAGTTAATCCTTTTTCAAAACCTATATTGTCGATAGCCCCTTCTGACCAAATAAGGTCAAATTCATCTTTTTGGAAATGAATATTGTCCATTGAACCAACAATTCCATTTACTCTTTTCTCAAGATTTAGTTTTTTAGAATTGTCGTTAAAAGCGTTTATGAAATCCGGAAAAAGATCCACGCCGGTAATATTTCCATTAATATTTTGTGCGAGTGTCATTGTCTGCCCGCCGGTTCCGCAACCAAAATCTACTGCTCGTGAAATTGTATTAAGATTATCCAGAAAACTTAATGCCTTAATTGTCATTTCAGGGCTTCCAGGCCCCTGCCGTTCCAACCCTATATGTGTTTCACAAATACAATCAATAATTTCCATTTCTTTTACTCCTATGCTGATATAATAGATTTCTTCGGAAAATATGCAGTATGTTATTTCAAACGCAATATCCGGCATCGTCATTGCGAAGGCAAAGCCTGAAGCAATCCAGAAAAGTGTACTGTATGGATTGCTTCACTGCGTTCGCAATGACGAACAGGGTATTGAAGTTCTATCTTCCGAAGAAGTCTAATATTAAAATTAATTATTGTCAATACTTTCCCGTCATTTTGTATATCTCTTATATCGGCCGCGATACACATCGTTAGCGGCTGACTGAAAACGGCGAGCGGAGCGCGAAGAAAAAAATCTCCACGTCCGCCTTTCCCTGCCGCGTTCCTACTTTTTTGCCTGAATGCCGAACTCCCTCCACTGCGACTGCGGCACTTCGAGTTTTACCACCTTCACCGCTTCCTGCATCTGCGTGCGAAGCTGCGCCATGAGTGCGTTCACTGCGGCGGTGGCGGTTTTCAGGTCGGCCTTGAGTTTCTCCTGCTCGCTGTTTTTTACGGCGATGCTGCCCAGAGAGCCTTCAAAAAGGTCGATAAATTCCGCGCTTCTTCAGTGTTTCGAGGTTTGCGCGGAGGGCGGTTGCCATCAACTGCGCATCGGTCATGGTTTGTGCGAATGTTTTTGCCATTTTTTTTTACGGTTTTTATGCAGAGATGCGGCGCTTCCGCATCTCTACGGTTATTATTGTTTTAAATTAAATCTGCTGCAAAGTTACTCTTTTTTCGGTAATCATGGAACGGAATGTATTCTGTATGGAATGTAGTTAATTCTGTATGGAATGTAGTTAATTCCATATGGAATTTGTAATATTCCTGATGGAATTTAATGTTTTCCACATGGAATTAACAATATTCTATATAGAATTTAATATATTCCATATAGAATATTCGATATTCCACATAGAATTAACAATATTCCATGTTGCCGAAACATCGGGCAGGATGATTTTCGGGTTCATATTGTTTCACATTTATTATTCCTGCTGATGTCCTTTTCACGGCTTCGCCACGGTCAGTCGCATTTTGCAGCTACCGGCAACCGAATTACAAACATATTATTTAACACCGTCATTGCTAAGGCAAAGCCTGAAACAAACTTCTTCTACAATTGCGAGGAACGAACAGGTTATCGAGGTGCTACTTTCCAGGATAAATCTGCTTATTTGCCGTGCAGCTGTCCGGTTTCGGGCCGGGCGTTTTTGAGGCTGGCTACCGTTACTCCGGTGTAGTAGAACGAAATTATCTGGCTGGCGGTTTTTCCTCTGGCAGCCATCTGCATGGCCCCTTCCTGGCACAGGCCAACGCCGTGTCCGTAGCCGCGGCCTTTGAGCGTTACCGTGTCGGCCGAGGTTTCGACCGAGAAATACGACGAGCGCAGGCGCAGGTGTTGCCGTATTGTTTCGAGGGGCACGTGAAAGGTGCCGGTCTGGTAATTTACCGCCCTCGCCTGTGTCTGGAAGCTGAACAGCGATGTGTTGTTTGCCTGGCCGGTGTAGCCTTCGCTCTGCAGGCAGGCAACCCACTGGCCGAGGGTAAGCTTTCGTTCCCACGAGGCGTTGCGCGAGTTGACGCACCATGGGTCGGCAACGCTGCGGAGGTAGGGCAGGCGCGACACCCATACGTCTTCCGAGGCGGCCGTCATGCCTCCGCAGTTGGAGTGGAAGGCCGAGTTGATAAGGGCACTGTCGCCGTCGAGTATCACCATGCCGCTGGTTTCGGCAGTTGCGCGGTTAATGGCCGCATCGTCGGTAATGCCGTGAAAGGCCTGGCAGTGGGTGTTGTCGCACACGTTGTAGCCGTCGCGTGTGTGCCTGTCCATGTGCCTGTACAGATATGTGCGGGTTATTATGGCCTGTGTTTTAATAAATTCGCCGTGTCTGTTGGCGCCGCCTTCAGTGCGTACTGTGCCGGCTATGTAGTCGTTCAGCGGGCAGCTGTTTATCATTACCATGGTAGCCATGTCGGGGTAGCACACGAGGTGCCCGGTATAACGTTGCGCTGCGGCTGTCTGCGTGCTTACCCTCAGCATGAATGAAGAGCTGTCGGACGTGGCGCGAAGCATAACCGTGTCGGCAACAAAGCCACCGGCCTGCCGCGGCTTAACAGCCATGCGGCCGTTGTATCTGGAAATAACTATAATGTCGTTTTTGCCAAACGTGCCGTTGCCGTCGAGCGTATATTCGCCGGCAACAACCGTAAAAACGGCAAAGTCGGGCGTTTGCGAGGCAAACAGGCGTACCTTCACCTGCCCCGCGGCAAGGGAAACGGATAGAAACAGCATGACTGCCACAAGGGCGGTGTAACGTAACGTGTTTTCAGCTTCGCTCATAGTTGTTCAGTTGAAACCTGTAACCTGTTAAAGCAGTTTGACTGCAAATACGGCAATAGCCCATATTATTGTAACGGCCAGCGTGCCTTTTGCTGCGCCAAGCATGTCGAGCCGGTTAAATACAATAAAAACAAAAACATTGGAGAATACGCACAGCGACATGATATGCGTTACTATGCCGGCGCTTTCAATGTGTTTAAGATACTCCACAATACCTGCGCCGTCGGCTGAAAAGAGCCATATCGTCAGTCCCACCAGAAGGGGTACAACTGTGCCGGCGGAAAAACCGGCAACCGGTTTATCGTATCTTGATACGCTTTTCACTGTTTCAGCCTTTCGCGAAGCGTATCAATATACCCGTGTGCCGTCATATCTACCGACACCGGCGCTACTGAAACATAACCGTTGGCCAGCGCCCACTCGTCGGTGTCGGTTGCATCGGGTTCGTTGTTTACATATATGCCCGCAAGCCAGTAGTATGCCTGGCCAGTGGGGTCTTTGCGTTCTTCAAATTCCTCTTTCCACGAGCCGCTGGCATGGCGGCATATCTTTATGCCGCGTATCTCGCCGGCTTCTGTACTGGGAATATTCACATTAAGG
>JAITVX010000152.1 GCA_031285575.1 Bacteroidales bacterium | reverse complement strand
TTTAAAGACATAGAACATTAATATACCTAAGAAAATTGGAAAAATTTAGAACAGAAGCAACCGCAAAAACGCCACTGATAGAGTTGGAGCATTCTACCGGTGAATTGCTTTTCAAAGGTAAATCGATTCCCGAAAACTCTGCCAAAGTATATGAAGGCGTACTGAAATGGATTAAAGAGTATGCACAAAACCCTAACATGCTCACAAATTTCAGGCTCAACCTCGAATACTTCAACACATCATCGATGATGTGGATAGCAAGGATGATCAAGGTTTTAAGTTCCATGAACAAACTCGGCGCCATCTTTATGATACACCTTTACTATGATATTGCCGATTTTGAAGAAATGGATTCGGAAGAAATACTCGACATCATCAGCCCCATGGTTGACATGGCCGGAACGCCAACGGTAAGCGTATGTATAAAAATATACGGAACCGGAACTGACGGAGAAATTCTGGACGAAACAATGGTACTCATTTAAATCATCAGAACGACATACAGCCCCGCGAAAGTGCTGTTAAAATAAAAACTTAACAGTCTCTTAATATTATTTATGTAATTACTCGACGTGATTCATTACCTTTGCAAAAAATATTTATGAGCAAAAAGCAAAAAAGCGGCGCTGTTTCAAACATCTCAAAAGAAAAACTTGCAGCGCAGATAAGAGCCATTCTGTCGGAGAACCCCAGACAGGCACTGAATCACAAGCAAATATCAAAAAAACTGAACATAACCGATTCGTTTACGAAGCAACTTATTCCGGATGTATTAAATGAACTTACTGTGAACAACTTGCTTCAGGAAACAGCACAGGGACAATTCCGCATAAGGCAGTCGCACGGCCATGTAACGGGTATTGTTGACCTTACACGCATGGGGGCAGGATTCATAACCGGCGACGATATTGAAGACGACATATTCGTTTCATCGAAAAACCTGAAAACCGCAATAAACGGCGACAGGGTGAAAGTAAAACTGTATGCCAAAAGAAAGGGAGCACGCCCCGAAGGCGAGGTCGTTGAAATTATTGAACGTGCAAAATCAACATTTGTAGGAACAATAGAAGAGATGCCCAACTTCGCATTCCTTATTCCCGACAACAAAAACATGCCGTTCGACATGTTTGTTCCCTCGTCAAAACTCAACGGAGCAAAGCAGGGAATGAAAGCCGTGGCAAAGGTGGTTGACTGGAGTCCCAAATCGAGAAACCCCGTTGCCGAAATAGTAGAGGTTCTCGGCTATCCCGGCGACAACGAAACAGAGATGCACGCCATACTTGCCGAATTTGAACTTCCGCACCGCTTCGATCCGGAAGTTGAAGCAGAAGCCGCCACAATATCCTCGACAATAACGGAAGAAGACATACAGTCTCGCCGCGATTTCAGGCAGGTGCCTACATTTACCATCGACCCCGACGATGCAAATGACTTCGACGACGCCCTGTCGCTCAGAAGCCTCGACAGCGGCCTCTTGGAGGTAGGCATTCATATTGCCGACGTAACGCACTACGTAAGGCAGGGAACAGCCGTTGATGAAGAAGCAAAAAGCAGAGCTACCTCCGTTTACATGGTTGACAGAGTGGTGCCAATGCTTCCCGAAAAACTTTCAAACAACGTATGCTCTCTCAACCCGCACGAAGACAAGCTCACCTTTTCCGCAGTATTTGAAATGAACGAAAAGGCTGAAATAGTAAACGAATGGTTCGGACGGACTATTATCAATTCCGACAGGCGGTTTTCATACGCCGAAGCACAACTGGTTATTGATACCGGCGAAGGCGACATGCAAAACCAGCTTTCGAAACTCCACAGGATTGCCCGGATACTGCGCAAAAAACGCTACGATTCCGGAGCATTCGATTTTGAAAGGTCGGAAATAAAATTTGAACTCGACGAAAAGGGCAAACCAATTGGTATAAAACTCTACGAAGCGGGCACATCAAACCAGCTTATTGAAGAGTTTATGCTGCTTGCCAACAGGCGAGTTGCAGAGTTTGTATCGCAAAAGCTGCATGCCAAACCGTTTATTTACCGTATTCACGACAGACCTTCGCCCGACAAAATAGGTTCGTTCAACACATTCGTATCACGCTTCGGCTACAAGCTCAACAACAGCGATAAAAATTCGCTGCCCAAGGCGCTTAACGGTCTGCTGCGTTCGGCAGTCGGTAAAAAGGAGCAGAATATAATTGAAAATCTGGCGCTGCGGGCAATGGCTAAGGCCGTTTACTCAACCGAAAACATAGGGCACTACGGTCTTGCTTTCAAATACTACACTCACTTCACCTCACCTATACGCCGGTATCCCGACATGATAGTTCACAGGCTTCTTGCCGCATACCTGGCTGGCGTCAAACCCGGAAGCACAGAAAAATACCAGAAGTTATGCGACCATTCGTCGAAAATGGAAAAACTTGCCGTTGACGCCGAACGTGCCTCAATAAAATATAAGCAAGTTGAGTTTTTGAGTGATAAAACAGGACAGACATTTGAGGGCGTAATTTCGGGAGTTACCGAATGGGGCATATATGTTGAGATAACCGAAAACATGTGCGAAGGAATGATTCACATCCGCGAAATGGCCGACGACTATTATGAATATGACGAAGAAAACTACTGTATAAGTGGACGTTCGTCAGGTAAAAAATACACTCTTGGCGACAACATCAATATAATTGTGGTTAAAGCCGACCTTCAAAAAAAACAACTCGACTTCCGGCTTGCGGAGTAATGAAAGATGCCATAAGGCGTATTTTTAGTCAAAAAGTCCTTCATCCCTGAGCAGAAGCAGGATTGCCGAATGGGGAACAACAACGTACTTTTCCCTGTTAAATTCAACCTCAATTGCACTTCCCTGCATGTAAACAGCCTGATCTCCTTCTCTGGGCTGAAGCGGTACATACCTGGGTTCGTCGGAGGCGCTTTTCCACGGTTCGTCAACATCGTTTATCGACGGAATGGGATAGCCCGGACCTGTCTTTACTACATACCCAACTTGTACTTTCTCATTCTGTTCAACACCGGGTGGCAGCAACAGACCGCTCCTGGTCTTCGACTGCGGAGCTTTAGGCTTTATCAGAACCCTGTCGCCGATTACTATAAGTTTCGTTAAATCTTTCTCTTCAAACAATGTGCTCATAATATTATAAAATAATTGTGCAAAAATATCAATTTTTACATTATCTGTTCAACATCTGAAATATAAGAATCTGTTTGAGTTATTTTTTTGTAAACGGCAGCGCGCGCGCTAAGTTTGTTGTATCAGCCAATGATGTATGTCATAAAGAATAGACACTACAGTAAAAGGCAGTGCCCTGTTTCTGCGGTGCCGGTTACATAAATTTTACATTTGCAGTGAATATTTATGCCTCAATTCAAAAAAATACGTAATTTTGATACGCACAATAACAGAACAATGAAAATATCGATACTTATCCCCGTATGCAACTACGACATAGTAGCCCTTGTTTACAGCATGAAAAGCGCAACAGGCCGTGTACCCGAGCTGCACGAAATACTTGTCGGCAACGATGCCTCGTTGCCCCGGTTTGCCGACCGCTACCGTTCCCTCGAAGGCGACGGCGTAAGAATTATTTCTTCTGAAAAAAACATAGGCCGCGCCGCAATGCGCAACAGGCTGGCGATGGAAGCAACGGGCGACAGCCTCCTGTTCCTCGACGCCGACCTTATGCTCGAAGGCACAGCCGAAGCATTCCTCAAAAAATACATAACAAAAGCCGGAACAGCCAGCGTAATATGCGGCGGTATAAAATACACCGAAACGCCCCCCGGTGACCCCGACCGCATGCTCCGGTGGACATACGGGCGCTGGCGCGACCAGC